>NC_000964.3:3952500-4215606 GCF_000009045.1 Bacillus subtilis subsp. subtilis str. 168
GACATCCTTATATTCCGGTTGACCTGTCTATTCCGTCCGAACGGATTGCGAAAATTATCGAAAGCTCTGGAGCAGAATTGCTGATCCATGCAGCAGGACTCTCAATTGATGCAGTCGGCCAGCAGATTCAGACAGTTTCTGCGGAAGAACTGCTGGAAAACGAAGGCGGCTCTGTCAGCCAAGATCAATGGGTCAAAGAACACGAAACGTTTTATATCATTTACACTTCCGGGAGCACAGGAAATCCGAAAGGCGTGCAGATTTCCGCTGCGAACCTTCAAAGCTTCACAGACTGGATTTGTGCAGACTTTCCAGTCAGCGGAGGAAAAATATTTTTAAACCAAGCGCCGTTCTCATTTGATTTGTCTGTCATGGACCTATATCCGTGCCTTCAATCAGGCGGGACTTTACATTGCGTGACAAAGGATGCTGTGAATAAGCCGAAAGTCTTATTTGAAGAGCTGAAGAAGTCCGGGCTGAATGTGTGGACATCAACACCTTCCTTTGTGCAAATGTGCCTGATGGATCCGGGTTTTTCACAGGATCTGCTGCCTCATGCGGACACATTTATGTTTTGCGGAGAGGTTCTTCCGGTTTCTGTGGCCAAAGCGCTGCTTGAGCGTTTTCCGAAAGCGAAGATTTTTAATACGTACGGCCCGACTGAAGCGACAGTGGCTGTCACATCGGTTGAAATTACGAATGACGTCATCAGCCGCAGCGAATCGCTTCCAGTGGGCTTCGCCAAACCAGATATGAACATTTTCATTATGGATGAAGAGGGACAGCCGCTTCCTGAGGGAGAAAAAGGAGAAATCGTCATTGCAGGGCCGAGTGTAAGCCGAGGCTACCTTGGTGAGCCAGAGCTGACGGAAAAAGCGTTTTTCTCTCATGAAGGCCAGTGGGCATACCGAACTGGCGATGCCGGCTTTATTCAAGACGGTCAGATTTTCTGCCAAGGACGTTTGGATTTTCAGATTAAACTTCACGGCTATCGAATGGAGCTGGAGGAAATCGAGTTCCATGTCAGACAGTCACAGTACGTTCGTTCTGCTGTCGTGATTCCTTATCAGCCAAACGGAACAGTTGAGTATCTGATCGCTGCTATTGTGCCTGAGGAGCATGAGTTCGAGAAGGAATTCCAGCTGACAAGCGCTATTAAAAAAGAGCTTGCCGCTTCTCTTCCGGCATATATGATCCCGAGAAAATTTATCTATCAGGATCACATTCAAATGACGGCTAACGGCAAAATTGACCGAAAACGCATTGGCGAAGAGGTTCTTGTATGACGCCTTACAGCTCGTTTTTATTCTTTATACTGCTTGGCATTCTTCTTCTGCCGACGATCATTCTCGGCTTAAACGGAAAAAGATTTCAAGCATACAACATGTTCATATCTATCATTATATTGGCTTTAATTTTTTCGCACGACTTACACGGGGTCATCGCGCTGTGCCTGTTTACAATATGGCAGGTGCTCCTGATCAGCGGCTATCTGGCATACCGGCAGAAAGCGAACAGCGGCTTTGTCTTTTGCGGAGCTGTTATCGCGTCTATTCTGCCTTTATTTCTGTCAAAAATATGGCCGTTTCTTTCACACCCGCAGCCGCATCATCCGCCGCATAACCTGATCAGCTTTTTAGGGATTTCATATTTAACCTTTAAAGGCGTTCAGCTGATTATGGAAGCAAGAGACGGACTGCTGAAAGAACAGCTGCCATTGCACCGTCTGCTGTATTTCATCCTGTTTTTCCCGACGATTTCCTCCGGCCCGATCGACAGATACCGCCGGTTCGTCAAGGATGAACAGAAGGCTTGGACGAAAGAAGAATACGCCGACCTGCTGTATACGGGAATCCATAAAATCTTCATCGGTTTCCTGTATAAATTTATTATCGGCTACGCGATCAATACGTACTTCATCATGAATCTTCCCGCAATCACGCACAATAAGATTCTTGGGAACCTGCTGTACATGTACGGCTACAGCATGTATTTATTCTTTGATTTCGCCGGCTACACGATGTTTGCCGTCGGGGTCAGCTACATTATGGGCATTAAATCACCAGAAAACTTTAATAAACCGTTTATCAGTAAAAATATTAAAGATTTCTGGAATCGCTGGCATATGTCTCTGTCATTTTGGTTCAGAGATTATGTGTTTATGAGATTCGTATTTTGGATGACTAAGAAAAAGTGGATCAAAAACCGTATGGCCGTCTCAAACATCGGGTATTTCCTGCTGTTTATGCTGATGGGGGTTTGGCACGGGCTCGCGCCGCAATATATCATTTACGGCCTCTATCACGCCGTTCTGATGACGTGTTACAACTTTTTCGAGAAGTGGAATAAGAAATATAAATGGCTGCCGTCCAACCGCTGGACAACCATTCTCGCTATTGTGATCACATTCCATTTCGTTTGCTTCGGGTTTTATATTTTCTCAGGAAAACCATTTCATCACCACCATTAAAGGAGATTAGAAAGCTATGGATTTTAAACAAGAGGTATTAGACGTTTTAGCAGAGGTTTGCCAGGATGACATCGTAAAGGAAAATCCTGATATTGAAATTTTTGAAGAAGGTTTGCTTGATTCTTTTGGAACAGTAGAATTGCTGCTTGCGATTGAAAACCGTTTTGATATTTTAGTGCCGATCACTGAATTTGACCGGGACGTTTGGAATACACCTAACAACATTGTAAATCAGCTGTCTGAGTTGAAATAATGAAAAAGCGTTTTTTCGGTCCAATTATTTTGGCGTTTATTCTATTCGCAGGCGCCATCGCAATTCCATCTTCATGGCTGACAGGCTTCATCACCGATAAGCGTGTGAAAGAGTCAGCAACAGCCTTGAATCCGAGTATGTTTCAAGGGCTATATTTACAAGATCAGATGCTCAAAGATCCGACATATCTTCCGATTTACGGGTCTTCTGAGCTTTCTCGGCTGGACGAGTTCCACCCATCTAATTATTTTCAGGTAAACAATGAGGGATTCACGCCATACCTTGTCGGCAAAGGCGGATCCCAGTCATTGATTCATTCTTTAAACTTCGCTGCCCACATGGATCAGCTGAAGGGCAAAAAAATCGTATTCATCGTGTCTCCGCAATGGTTTATTAAGCGCGGGTCTGATGAACAGCATTTCGCGCCGAACTATTCTGCGCTGCAAGGGCTTGATTTGGCATTTAACGATCAGATCGATCCTGAAATTAAAAAGAAAATGATGAAACGCATGCTTCGCTTTAAGGCTGTGCAAAACGATGCCATTCTTTCTGAGCTGTACAAAGCAATGGTAAACGGTCAGACGTGGAAAGTGAACGCGCTGAAGCCGGCGGCGAAAGTGTATTACAGCATGCTGGAAAAGAAAGATCTGTATTATTCAACGACAGAATCATCCGGGCCAAAGCGCTATATCTCGCAGTCAGTAAAGGATAAGTCATGGTCTGAATTGAATAAACTAGCGGATCAATCGGGCAAACGCCACTCCGGTTCTAACGATTTTCACATCGACAACCCTGTCTATAAAAAGCTGAAGCCGAAAGTGCCTAAGCTGAAAGGGAAAAACAAAGGAAGATCGTATGCGGTGTCACCGGAATATGGCGACTTTGAAATGATGCTCGATATCCTGAAGGATGCGGGCGCAGAGCCTATGTTTGTCACCATTCCTGTTAACGGGAAATGGTACGATTACACGGGCTTCCCGAAAAAAGGACGCACTGACTATTACAAAAAGGTAAATAAACAAATCAGAGCGAAGGGCTTCCAGGTTGCTGATTTCTCAGGGCATGAATATGACCCGTATTTCATGAAAGACACCATTCACATCGGCTGGAAAGGCTGGGTGTATGTCGATAAAGCAATTGACGAATTTTATAAAACCGGAAAAGTCACTTCATCCTGAGCATCTCATAGGACGCGGCTGCATATTTCCTGCTAAGATTTGTAATAGTAAAGGAATCACAGCCAACTTAATTAAGAGGTGTTACATCCAATGAAGATGACAAATAATACGGTTTTAATCACAGGGGGTTCTGCTGGCATCGGGCTTGAACTGGCCAAGCGCCTGCTGGAACTTGGCAATGAAGTTATCATTTGCGGACGCAGCGAAGCACGTCTTGCAGAAGCGAAGCAGCAGCTCCCAAACATCCATACAAAGCAATGTGATGTTGCAGACCGTTCGCAGCGGGAAGCATTGTATGAATGGGCTTTAAAGGAATATCCGAACTTGAATGTTCTCGTCAACAACGCCGGCATTCAAAAGGAAATTGACTTTAAAAAAGGGACAGAGGAGCTTTTTGTGGACGGTGATGAAATTGAACTTAATTTCCAAGCGCCTGTCCATTTATCCGCCCTTTTCACACCTCATTTGATGAAGCAGCCCGAGGCGGCAATCGTTCAGGTCACATCCGGGCTTGCGTTTAACCCGTTAGCTGTTTATCCGGTGTACTGCGCAACAAAAGCGGCACTTCACTCGTTCTCGCTTACGCTCAGACACCAGCTCCGCGACACGAGCGTGGAAGTGATTGAAATGGCACCGCCTATGGTGGACACGGGCTTAAACCAAAAATCACGCGATAAACAAGGCCTGACGTACCGGGGCATTTCATCTGAAGAATATGTTCAATATTTCTTGGACGGCTTGAAGGAAGGCAAACAGGAGATTACAAATGAACGTGTTGAAGGTCTTCGGGATGCCACTCGCGCCGATTATGACAGGTTATTCGAGCAAATGAACACGCAGGAGAATTAATTTCTCCTGCTTTTTTCATATGAATTTCTTACAAATTTGAGCAAACCTATTGCGATTATTTGTTGAAGGTATACAATAGAATATAATTATTTTCAAATAAGTTTGATAATATAAACAATTTAACAGCAGGGAGATTGACCATGACTAAACAAACAATTCGCGTTGAATTGACATCAACAAAAAAACCGAAACCAGACCCAAATCAGCTTTCGTTCGGAAGAGTGTTTACAGACCACATGTTTGTAATGGACTATGCCGCAGATAAAGGTTGGTACGATCCAAGAATCATTCCTTATCAACCCTTATCAATGGATCCGGCTGCAATGGTCTATCACTACGGCCAAACCGTGTTTGAAGGGTTAAAGGCTTACGTGTCAGAGGATGACCATGTTCTGCTTTTCAGACCGGAAAAAAATATGGAACGCCTGAATCAATCAAACGACCGCCTCTGCATCCCGCAAATTGATGAAGAACAGGTTCTTGAAGGCTTAAAGCAGCTTGTCGCAATTGATAAAGACTGGATTCCAAATGCGGAGGGCACGTCCCTTTACATCCGTCCGTTCATCATCGCAACCGAGCCTTTCCTTGGTGTTGCGGCATCTCATACGTATAAGCTCTTGATCATTCTTTCTCCGGTCGGCTCTTATTACAAAGAAGGCATTAAGCCGGTCAAAATCGCTGTTGAAAGTGAATTTGTCCGTGCGGTAAAAGGCGGAACAGGAAATGCCAAAACCGCAGGAAACTATGCTTCAAGCTTAAAAGCGCAGCAGGTAGCCGAAGAGAAAGGATTTTCTCAAGTACTCTGGCTGGACGGCATTGAGAAGAAATACATCGAAGAAGTCGGAAGCATGAACATCTTCTTCAAAATCAACGGTGAAATCGTAACACCGATGCTGAACGGGAGCATCCTGGAAGGCATTACGCGCAATTCAGTCATCGCCTTGCTTAAGCATTGGGGCCTTCAAGTTTCAGAACGAAAAATTGCGATCGATGAGGTCATCCAAGCCCATAAAGACGGCATCCTGGAAGAAGCCTTCGGAACAGGTACAGCAGCTGTTATTTCCCCAGTCGGCGAGCTGATCTGGCAGGATGAAACACTTTCGATCAACAACGGTGAAACAGGAGAAATCGCAAAAAAACTATATGACACGATTACAGGCATTCAAAAAGGCGCTGTCGCAGACGAATTCGGATGGACGACCGAAGTCGCAGCGCTGACTGAAAGCAAGTAAGAAAAAAGCCGGCCCATTACAGGCCGGCTTTTTTTACGCTTCAATTTTGTTGAAAAACTGCGGCAGATACGCTTTGTGCGCCTCTAGCATTTCGTCTAAAATCTGTTTGGCCACAGTATCGGACGGGACAAGCGGGTTAATCGTCATGGCAAGGAGCGCAGTTTGATAGTCACCTGTAACTGCCGCTTCTGCCGCGACACGTTCAAAGGATTTGATTTGCTGGACAAGGCCGCGGACAGACACCGGCAAGTCGCCGACAGCAATTGGCTTAGGGCCGGTTTTCGTCATCACACAGTTCACTTCAACTGCGGAATCGTCTGGAATACTCGCTATTGCACCATTATTGATCGTGTTCACCGGCTGAATGTCATGTTTATCATTATAAATGGAGCTGATTAAGTTACATGCTGCATCACTGTAGTAAGCTCCGCCCCGTTTTTCCAGCTGCGGCGGTTTGATCGCAAGGTTTGGATCTTTATAAAGCTCGAACAGCTCTTTTTCGACCTTCTGTACGACTTCAGCGCGGGTGCCCTCCGTTTGTGATGCTTCCAGTTCGTGCTCCAGCATCTCTTTTGTTTTAAAATAGTAACGGTGATAGCCGCAAGGGATGACATTGAGCGCTTTTAAGAAATCCGGTTCCCATTCGGCGCCTGAGATATTTTTCATCGTCATCGCGTTTTTCGGGTCGCCCATCGCCTCGATGACTTGCTCCTTCACACTTACGCCGTCCAAGAAAACATCCAGCCCGAATACCATATGGTTCAGTCCGGCAAATTGGACTTCTACGCGGTCCACATCTACATCAAGCGCTTTGGCTACGCCCATTTTGATGCCGATTGGAACATTGCAAAGACCGACGACTTTCTTCAGGTTGGAGTAGCGAAGCAAGGCTTCTGTTACCATGCCGGCAGGGTTTGTGAAGTTAACAAGCCAAGCGTTCGGGCAAAGCTCTTCTATGTCCTTTGCGATCTCAAGGATGACCGGAATTGTGCGCAATCCTTTAAACAGACCTCCCGGGCCGTTTGTTTCCTGGCCTATCACTCCGTATTTTAGCGGAATGCGCTCATCCTTTGCTCTTGCCTGCAAAAGTCCGACGCGGAATTGGGTCGTGACAAAGTCTGCGTCTTTCAGCGCCTTTCTCCGGTCGAGCGTAAGATGAATGTCAATCGGGACGCCAGCTTTTTCAACCATCCGTTTGGCGAGTGTGCCGACAATATTCAGCTTTTCTTCGCCCTCGGGGATATCGACAAGCCATAATTCACGGACAGGCAGCTCATCATACCGTTTAATGAACCCCTCCACTAGCTCGGGCGTATAGCTTGAACCTCCGCCAATCGTTACAATCTTCAATCCTTTTGTCATATGCTTGCTCCCCTTTGCTCGGTGATTTTTTCATATAACTCAATGATCTCTGCAGCCATATCCTTCACTGTCATTGCATTCATTAAATGATCCTGTGCATGAACCATCAGAAGCGTCATTTCCGTCTTTTCTCCGCCCGCTTCATTTTGGATCAGCTCTGTCTGATAATGATGGGCTTTTGACAATTCTTCAGCAGCGTCTTGAAGCTTTTTCCGCGCTTCTTCTGCGTCACCGCTTTTCGCAGCGGCAATGGCCTCCATTGCGGAGCTCCTACCGTTTCCTCCGTGAAGGATGATTTGAAAAATGATTTGTTCCATTTCCTCATTCACGCGATTCACTTCCTTTCTCTACAGAGCCGCTTCTTTGTCATCTGTTGCTGCAGGCGTTTGGACCAGCTCCAGATCGTTTTCTTCTTTCAGCTTCTGCTTATCCCACATTCTGAAGAATGGATAGTAGACAACAAAGGACACGGCAATATTAATGGCTTGCATGACCGCGCCTGAGACTTTTCCTCCTGTCGCCAAGTAGCCTGAAAAGATCGGCGGCATGGTCCACGGCACTGCGATACCCGCCGGTTTGGCGACAAGGCCGGTGCTCATTCCGATGTACGTGAGTGTCACTGTGACAAGCGGCGTGATGATAAACGGAAGTAAGAGCATTGGGTTCATGACGATCGGCATTCCGAATATAATCGGTTCGTTAATATTGAAGATGGCCGGGCCGACCGCAAGCTTCCCGAGCTGCTTCATTTGTTTGCTTCGGGCGCGCAGGAACATCGTGACAACCAGTGCCAATGTGGCGCCGCTTCCGCCAATATTGACCCAGATATCGAAAAATTGCTGGGTGAAAATCTTAGGAAGCTCCTCACCGGCTTGGAATGCGATCCGGTTGGCATCCATTGCGCCGTACCAAATCGGTGCCATGACGCCGCCAACAATGTTTGCACCGTGAAGGCCGCAGGCCCATAAAAGCATTTTGACGGCTTCGGCGACAAGGCTTCCTCCAAGGCTTCCTCCCAGAATGGAAAGCGGAGTCCCCAATAAAACGCTTACAATATTATGAAGGCTTTCAAACGGTGTCGCTTCAACAATCAGCCGGGCTGCCCAAATTAGGAAGATGACGGCAAAGCCGGGGATTAACGCGACAAATGACTTGCTTACCGCCGGCGGGACACCGTCCGGCATTTTGAAGACTAAATTGCGCTGGATAATAAGGCGGTAAATCTCTGTGGACACCATTGCGATAATCATGGCGACAAATAAGCCTTTGCTTCCCATGAGCGAAAGCGGAATCCCGCCGCCAACCATGATTTCTTTCGTCGCGCCATCCGGCATAAACGGCACTTGATAAGGTGTTGCTAATAAAAATGCCGCAAGGGAAATGGCTCCGGCCGACAAGGCATCAACACCGTATTTCTCGGCGAGCCGGTAGGCAATGCCGAACGCGGCGACAAGACCCATAATTTCAAAGGTCGCGTCGACTGGGTAGGCCAGTTTTTCAGACCAGGAGCTGCCAAACGTTTTTGCCATAAACTCAGCGTATCCCGGGATCGGGAGGTTGCCAATGATGAGGAAAAAGGAACCGATGATAATCAGGGGCATCGTGAGGATGATACCATCACGCAGCGCCTGCAAATGACGCTGTCCCGCAATTCTTCCCGCTATAGGCATGACCTTTTCTTCTAAGATCTGATTGACTTTATTCACATAGCCCGCCCCTCTCTATGACACATGTCCAAGCTGTTCAGCTGATTTCAGCACTTCCGCCCCATTGCACGTTCCATAATGGACGGTATTAATGACGTCTACCGGAACCCCCTTTGACTCTCCTAATTTTTTGAGCTGCGGAAGCATGTAACGGACTTGCGGACCGAGAAGCAATACATCCGCTTTATCGATATGATTTTGTACAGAATCGCCTGAAACTGCCCAAATGGTATAGTCTTTTCCCTGTTCCTGCGCACTTTTTTCCATCTTGCTCACCAGTAAGCTAGTAGACATGCCTGCTGCACAAACGAGTAATATATTCATGTAAAAGACCCCCTAGAGTTTGATCAATTTTGTAATGTCCTGCTGTTGCTATCATCATATTATGAAATCGCTTTCATAAACACTCAGGGTTTTTCCGCAGGCAACGGAAAAAAGGTATATACAGGCTGTCAGCTCAGCATTTTTTGGTCAAACACATCCGAAAGCTCTTGATATGAACGGCATTTGATCAGCTGGTTCATCGCCGCCGGGTCATCCAAAATGCTGCCAAGCAGTTTATACATGCTTTGTAAATCCGCTTTGTTCTCCTTTTCGACACAAAGCAGACAGACAAATTGAACTCGCTGACTCTCCCAATCGATCGGTTTTTTGAGCGTACAAACGGCCCAAAACGTTGTTTTCGTCTGCGGAACAAGCGGGTGCGGGATGGCAACAAGATTGCCAAAACACGTTGGCGACATGTCTTCTCTTTCAAAAATGGAATCTATGATTTCTTCATCGGCAAAGCCGCATTCGACCACTTTCTGCCCTAAAAATTGAATCACTTCTTCTTTTGAGCGCAGATCCTCCTGAAAAAAAACGAGTTCTTTTTTTAGGTAGCGATTGGCTTTTTCCTTTTCATCACTCAGAATAGATTCTATTTTTGTAAAGTCAGTTCCGCCTAAGATGGTGTTAACCTTCAGTACTGGTACAGGGAGCTCTTTTTTAATCGGAATGGTGCTGATGACAAAATCAATTGATTCGTAGGACATTTGATCAAGACTATAATACTCAGCCGTTCCAAGAATATCGAGCCGCTTGCCGAAATGGGAACGCAGTTTTTCGCGCAGAAGCTGGGCGCTTCCGGCTCCCGATGCGCATACAATGATACAGCGTTTCGGCGGGCTTTCTGTTTTTTTTCGTTCAATCGCGGCGCCAAAGTGGAGAGCCAAATATCCAATTTCGTTTTCATGAATCTCAATACCCGTTTGTTCCTTTATCACGATTCCGGCAATGATCCCGGCTTCAAAAGCGAGTGGATAATGTTCCTTGATCGCTGCCAGCATCGGATTTCGAAGATTCATGCCGTATCGGTTGCGGCTGATCGCCGGCTTCATATGCAGTGCCAAGCCGATTTTCAGCTCTTTGTCATGCAGGATGCCAAGCTTCAGTTCACGATCAACAGCTTTGATCATGGCAAGTGTCAGCTGATCGGTTTCCTCTTCTATTGAAAATGTGTCCTCTCCGCATTGTGATTGTGTCATTCGTTTTGTGCCAAGGAGATGCATGGTGATGTAGGCCGTCTCGTCTTTCGGAAACGTAACGGAAAGCTTTGATTCCAGCTCTTTTACGATGGCTTCTGCAGCCTGGTACTCCTTTTGATGCAGGATATGATCCATATCTTTCGGGAAAAGAGAAACATAGTTTTCCGTTCTGATCCGTTTACAGGCGATAGCGATATGGATAATGAGGTTATTCAGTCCCATGTTGGACAGAGGGATGCGGTCGTTTTTCATTTTTTTCAAGATGGCGGAACGGATGATCTCAATTTCTTCTTTTGGCAAAATATCAGCCTTTTCATTTAAAACATCTATCTCCGTTTCTCTTTCATCAACAATGTACTCCGCCATGCAGTACCTCATCTGCACCTCGTCCCCGCGCAGCTTGAAGCCGTAATTCGGACGTGTTTCCATGACGATGCGGTAAGGCAGCAGACGTTTCTTTACTTCCTTTAAATCCGTTTGGAGTGTAGATTTTGAGATAAATAGTTCTTCAGCAAGTTCATCGAGCTTGAGATAATGGTCCGCCAGCAGCAGACGTTTCATAAGATAGGCCATTCTCTCCTCCGGCAATACCGGCAGGCCCTTTTTTTGCTGAAATTCATCTTGCAGCAGTGTTCTGAATACTTGCTCGTCATCAATGCGGAGCTTGTAGCCGGAGCCTCTTACAGATTGTACAAAGGCACCGTGGCCGCTTAGCACACCTTGAAGTTCCTTTATATCATTGCGGACTGTCCGCGTCGTTACGTTTAATTGCGCGGCAAAAAACGAACTTGTCACCGGGGCTTCAGCCGCCATCAGCAAGCGCAGAATATCACGTAGTCGCCCATGAAGCATGAGAAAAACCTCCTAACTAGTAGATGCAGGGATTCAGTGAATAGGCAGAAAGGATGATGAAGGGATGCGAAATGTATATAAATTCTATAATGGAGAGAATGGCAAGTCAATGAACATCCGGAGGACTAGAGGGAAAACTGACCTATAAAAAAACAGCCGGGATCAGCCGGCTGTTCTAGATGCGGACATATTCTTTTGTTTAGACGCCTTGCGGTCCTTCATGATTTTTCGAACAATCGGGTAAATGACCGGCGCCCATTTGATAACGGTTTTGATCATCTTTTTCAAAGCTCCGATTCTCCCTTCTTTTTTCTCAACCATTCCCCTGATTGCCTCTTCCTTAAACATGCTAACGCGACACGTACCTGTTTCCCGTCACCCAGAAACGCCATGGATAATCGCGTGCCTCCCCGCTGTTGTCAATGCCGATGCGCGGGCCGGTTGAAATTGCTTCCGGTGTGTACCCGCTTTCGATGTAAAGCGGCTGTTCCGTGATCCAGCGTCCGTAGTCATTCATCGTGACGCCAAGCGCTTTCGTCAGCTTTCCTGGTCCGTTTGTCCATTCCCTCGGACTCCTGCCCGGCCTTCTCTCCTCCATTAACAGCTGGCCTTCATGCGGCTCAATCGCCCTGATTAATACTGCTTGCGGGACATCCTCTTCCGCCGCAACGACATTCAGCAATGTATGGGTGTGCATCACGTATGTATATACCCGCCCAGCTTCTGCAAACATGATCTCAGTCCGCTTCGTCCGGCGGTTGTTAAAGCTGTGGGCCGCTCTGTCTCCAGCCCCCATATAGGCCTCTGTTTCCACAATATAGCCTGACGCTGTGCCTTCGTCTGTTTCTTTTACAAGAAGGCAGCCCAGAAGCGATGGGGCAAGCTCAAGAGCGGTTTTTTGATAAAACGTGATGGGCAGCGGATTTTTTTCTCTCGTCACGAATCGACCTCTCCTTTTACCGATTTTTGTACATTGTACCATTCCCGAAGCAGATCAAAAAAAACGGCTGTTTTAAAATCTTTCCATTCAGGGAATATTGTTACCGTTCAAAAAAGGAGGGCCAACCATTGAAAGATGATCATCAAAACAAGCAGCACCAATCAAATGCCCAAGGGAGCGAGGAAGCGTTTTCTCATAAGACATCCGGGAAAAACGAGTCAGAGGATACCTTAACGAATAGGCAGGGGCATCCTGTTACTGACAACCAGAATGTGAGAACCGTCGGGAATAGAGGGCCTACAACACTTGAGAACTATGATTTTCTCGAAAAGATCAGCCACTTCGACCGGGAACGCATCCCAGAGCGGGTTGTTCATGCCAGGGGAGCAGGTGCACATGGATATTTTGAAGCGTACGGAAGCTTCGGAGACGAACCGATTTCAACATACACAAGGGCCAAGCTCTTTCAGGAAAAAGGCAAGAAAACACCGGCATTTGTCCGTTTTTCAACTGTGAATCATGGAAAACACTCGCCTGAAACATTGAGAGACCCGCGCGGTTTTGCTGTAAAGCTATATACAGAAGACGGAAACTGGGATTTGGTCGGAAACAACCTGAAAATCTTTTTTATCCGCGACCCGCTGAAATTTCCGGATCTTGTACACGCATTTCAGCCTGATCCAGTGACAAACATCCAGGATGGTGAACGTATCTTCGATTTCATTTCTCAATCTCCTGAAGCGACACACATGATCACCTTCTTGTTTTCGCCTTGGGGCATTCCGGCCAACTACCGGCAAATGCAGGGTTCAGGCGTACATGCCTATAAATGGGTGAATGAGGAGGGCAAGGCCGTTCTCGTGAAATACCATTTTGAACCGAAGCAGGGCATCCGCAACCTGACACAGAAGGAAGCAGAAGAGATTCAAGGGAAAAACTTTAACCATGCCACACAGGATCTATATGACGCGATTGAAAATGGCGATTATCCAGAGTGGGAAGTATATGCTCAAATCATGAGCGATGATGAGCATCCTGAACTGGACTTTGATCCTCTTGATCCAACAAAACTGTGGTATAAAGACGATTTCCCATGGAAACCGATCGGCAAATTGGTTCTGAACAAAAATCCGGAAAACTACCATGCGGAAGTGGAGCAAGCTTCATTTGGAACGGGAGTGCTTGTCGACGGGCTTGATTTTTCAGACGACAAATTGCTCCAGGGGCGTACGTTTGCCTACTCTGATACGCAGCGCTACCGTGTAGGCGCAAATTACCTGCAGCTTCCGATCAACTCGCCGAAAAAGCATGTCGCCACCAACCAGGAAGGCGGGCAAATGCAATATCGGGTCGATAGAGCAGAAGGACAAAACCCGCACGTCAACTACGAGCCATCCATTATGGGCGGGCTGAAGGAAGCGAAGCAAGACGGAAAAGACCATACGCCGCATGTCGAAGGTGATGTAAAGCGTGAAGCGATTGACAGAACAAACAACTTCGGACAGGCTGGAGAAACGTACCGGAGATTTACTGAATTTGAGCGGAACGAATTGATTACGAATTTGGTGAATACGCTTTCTACGTGCCGAAAAGAAATTCAGGATCAAATGATTGAGAATTTCACAAAAGCTGATCCTGACTACGGAAAACGCGTAGCAGAAGGGCTAAAAAAGGTCTCCGAAAACAACAGCAACGGGCCGATCGGCACAACTGAAACGGAACAGGCTGCAAAGCAGGCTGAACAGGAGAGTCATCCGTCTGATCCGTATTAACAACAGCGAACAGGGCTTTTTTAGAAGCCCTGTTTTTTTATTTTTCTATTGAAACGCTTTCAATAATTGTGTTGTACTTGGAAGGAAAGGGGTGGAGAGATACGATGGAATTACAGCAGGACTTGATTCCTCAGAAAAAAACAATCGGCGCTTTAGATCACGCCGTTTTTTTATGCATGGTATTTTGTTTCTGGTTTTCAGGCTATATTTACGTTCCTGTATTCAGTCTGTATTTGGAGGATCTGCACTTTTCATATGGCGCAATCGGCATCATTCTCGGCAGCTACGGGGTCACGCAAATCCTTCTGCGATTCCCGCTCGGCCTTTTGTCAGACATCCTGTTTTCCTTGCGCAAGCAATTGTTAATTGCCGGGTTCGGCTTTTCCGTCCTCAGCAGCCTGCTTTTTCTGATGTTTGATTCTTTCTTCTTCGTGCTGGCCGCCCGGCTTTTCGCGGGAATCACTGCTTCTACGTGGGTGATGGCGACCATTTTATACGCACATTATTTCAACAATGGCAATGCATCAAAAGCAATGGGCATCATGCAGTTTTTTACCGTCATGCCTCAGTTTGCCAGCATTGTGTTCTGCGGGCTCGCCGCAGCCCATTTAGGGAGGCAGGTTCCTTTTTGGATGGCGCTGGCAGCTTCTGCCGCAGGTCTGGTGATCTGCTGCTTTATTCAGGATCCGTCTGCTCCTCCCGCAAACCGTGGCACCATTCGTGTCAATCAGTACATCAAAGATACATTGCGGCTGCCAAAGCTGAAGCTTTTCACCATCCTGTCTATGACGGCCCATGCCGTATTATTTATCACAGTGTTTGGTTTTACGCCGCTTTACATGAATCAGCTCGGAATGGGCGACGCGGAGCTGCTTTGGGTGATGAGCGCCTTTTTCCTCCCACACGCAGCCGCCACATTAAGCTTTGTGTTTCTGCGCTTTACAAGCCGTATCGCTTACTCCGTGATGCTCATTAGTTTCGCTGTCACCGGGGTCTGTTTGCTATATGTTCCTTTTTTAGCTGCATTGTTCACGGTTTGCATCACACACGCCTGTATTGGGCTGGCGCTCGGCTTCGTTTTTCCTCTGCTGCTAAGCCATGTCGTCGAAATCAGTTCTGCCCGTTTAAAAATGTCAGTGATGGGGTTTTACCAATCATTTTATGCGCTAGGCATCTTCCTCGGGCCCCTTCTTGCCGGAAAAATCGCACAGCTTATCGGGCTTGCGGGAGTTTTTTATGGAGCCGGTTCTCTGGCATTTGCCGCCTTTTTTGTGATGCTCGCGCAAAAACGTAACATGATCAATTAATAGCTTTCATACCGCCGGAAGCGCCACACAGAAAACACGGCCAGAAGCATGATGCACAGAATGGAGAAAGTGAGTGACCATCCGAAAAAATCTGCCCGCTCTCCATGAAGAAGGATATGCTCCGCCTGCTTGCAAATCTCAGCCGGAAGCCACTTCGCACCATCTGGAAATAGTGAAACAGCAAAGGAAACGGCTGCTGTGAGCCCGATCCCGCAAGCCGCAGCTGCTCCGACAGACCGGAATATCGTACTTCCGGCAAGGCCGGCGGTCACAATAAATATCACCCAAAGAGCGTAAAGGCCAAGGCTTGCGGCAAAGCGGCTGAATGATGCGTCCTCAAACAGCAGCCGGACGTAATAGTAAGCAAGCCCGTATCCAGCTGCAAACGACATAATGCCGATCACGCTTTGGATGAGCCATTTACTCACGATATAATGGGCTGCCGTCACAGGCCGCGACATAATCAGCGCTGTTACCCCTTGATTTCTTTCATTGGCTACACTGCCCATCACGCTAAAGATGACCAGAGCCATGCCAAGCGTGTTGAATTGAGAAAGCGTGCTGACCATCACTTCAGACCCGGAGGGCATCGTAAAACTGATTTTCATGCCGTCAGGAAGGTTCCCTCCATGTGCGATGATTTCCGGCATATAATAAATGGTCAGCGGCTGTGTCAGCCCGACGATCATCATCGCAATCGGCAGCCAAATCAGCTTGCCGCTTTTCCATCCTTCCAGCCACTCCTTCTGCAATAGCGCCATCATCACCTTCATGCGTGCACCACCTTTAGATAGACGTCTTCTAGAGACTCCGTTTTCTGTTCAAAGCGGGTGACGGTCAATCCCTTTCGGATACAGTCACTTAATAATGACCGGCCAGCGTGTATATCAGGCAGCTCGAAAACCGCTTGGGACGGATTCTTATAGACAATAGCTGAGACGTAAGGCTTCTCTTCAAGCCAACCTTCCAGCTTCTCTTTCACTGAAAGGGTAAAAACGTTCGTTTGCTGCTGTTGTTTCAGCTCCTGTAACTCGCCTTTCCATGAAATCTCACCGTTTTTCATAATCACCACTTGATCACACACCTGTTCTGCATCGTGCAAAACATGTGTAGAAAACAGAACGGCCATATGCTTTTTCAGCTCCCGCATCATGTCCAGCACCTCGAACCGTCCTGTCGGATCAAGCGCAGACACCGGTTCATCCAATATCAAAAACTTCGGTTTATGGAGCAGTGCCTGTGCCAGACCGAGTCTTTGTTTCATGCCTCCTGAATAGCCCCCGATCCTTTTGTGCGCCGCTTCGTGCAAACCGACAAATTCCAGCATCTCGCCGATTTTCTCTTGGCATTTTCTCTTCGAAAGGCCGGACAGTCTCCCCGCAAATGTCAAAAATTCATTTGCGGTCATCCACGAATAAAAAGCAGGATACTGCGGGAGGTACCCAATCAAACGCCGATCCAGCTTTTTCTCTCCTAACAGCTTTATGGTTCCAGAGGTTGGCGAAAGCAGTCCGGCCAGCATTTGCAGAGTCGTGGTTTTGCCGGCTCCATTAGGTCCTAATAGTGCGACACACTCATTTTCATTCACGTGAAAACTGACATTCTTTACAGCTTCATGGTGCCTGTACGATTTGCATAATGATTCAATAGACAGCATATCGGCTTACCTTTGCTTTCTGCCGACGGTGAAAAATAAAATCGGCCCGATAATATTGATACATACGATGATTGCAGCCCACATCCACTTTGGCCCGTTCGTCCGCTCTTCTTTTATACAGCTGATAAGGGCAAACACCGCCAAAGCCAGCTGTAATACAATCAGCGGCAAAATCATTTCCCAAGAAATATTCATTGCTTGATCCCCCTTTTCTTCCGATCCGGCCTAATGACAAAAAAGTAATAACAAATCAGAGGCATCGGTGCTTGAATCAATCCGACAATCCCCCAAACCCATGCCATGTGATTACGTTTTTTCGCATCAATAAATAAAAAGATTCCCTGCGCCAATACGATGAGACAAGCCGCAACCGTTATGATAATTTCTGTTTGTGTCATCCGCGTTTCACCTCGCATTCGCCGAGATGCCTTTTTTTCTCAGCCGCAATCAAAATCGGCAGCACCGCAAGCACACAAACCTGAAGCACAATAAACACAGCAGGAGCTTGAGTGAAAGCTAAGATTGCAGCACTCACAACCATCAGCGCGCAGAATACAAATAAAATGATCTCTTGAAGAAGTTTTTTTCTGTATTCAGCTTTCATTTGTGACAGCTGGTGAAGCAGTTCTTTTTGATTCGGTATAGAGGGATTGGCTGTTTGATCAATTTTTTTCCATTCTGACTTTAAATGATCAGAAAGCTTTTCTTTATTCATCATCCCACTCCTTTCTGATTTGCTGGAGCCCTTTATGAACTCTGGACTTTACAGTGCCTTCTTTGATTTGAAGCATCACCCCGATTTCAGCGTAGGTATAGCCGTAGTAATGCCTTAATAAAACCGGTGTGCGCAGTTTAGGGTCCAGCTTTGAAAACAGATCGAGCGTTTCGCTCCACTCTGCCCCTTTCGCCGACACGTCCCACTTGATCTTGCGGATTGTTTCCTCCGTAACTGTCTGATTCCGTTTCCATTCTCTCTTTCTCTTTTTCTGGTGATCGAGATAGAGCCGCGATGCAATGGAGATCAGCCATGTGGAGAATTTTGAACGGCCCTGAAAGCTTCTTAAATGGATGTACCCTTTCAGAAAGGTTTCCTGAACAAGTTCCTCGCTGAGATCGGGGTGAAGGGAAAGCTTTAACAAGTATTTATATAAGAAAGAATAGTGATAGTGGAAAAGGGCTGTAAACGCCTCGTCGTTTCCCTCTTTCGCCTGCTGGATCAGCCGCTGTTCTTCTTGTGTATCCAATGACCGTGATCCCCCCTTTTTTGTTTTTCTGCCTTATGAGACGACACCGGATTCAAAAGCGTTCATCTTTTTTACAATTCTTTTCAGCCATTGACAGATCAGGCTTCCCGGCCGTTTGGCTGCATATCCTTATTTGTAAACCCCCTTATAGTCTGTTAAGCTATGACTTTATGTCGATTTCAAAAAAACATCCAATATGGAGGACGATGCATTGAAAGTAGAAAGGCGAACGATTGAATATATTCCGAATGAAGAAAGACATGGTAAAGCGAAAGATTTATTTCCCGTATGGTTCGGGGCTAATATGCATATCACCACGTTAGTGACCGGCACGATTCCCGTTGCAATGGGACTTAATCTGTTTTGGAGTGTTGCCGCTATTATTTGCGGAACCTTAATCGGTGCCATATTTATGGCTTCTCATTCCGCGCAAGGCCCTCAGCTAGGCATCCCGCAAATGATTCAAAGCCGTGCCCAATTCGGCGTAATCGGAGCGATTCTTCCCCTCTTCTTAGTCATGTTTATCTACCTTGGTTTCTTCGCAAGCAGCACGATTCTGGCGGCCGGAACCTTAAGCAGCTTTGTTCCCATCCCGGGATCATGGAGCATTATAGGCTTAAGTGCCGTATGTTTTTTACTCACCATTTTCGGCCATGATTTGATTCACAAAATGCAAAAAATCCTTTCTTGGACCTCTTTTGCTGTATTTTTTGCTGCAACGATTCTCATTTTTCAATTGCCGATTCCGGCAGGCAGCTGGATACCCGGAGCGATTGATCTGCCAATTTTCCTAGTGGCAGTCAGCGCAGTTGCGACGTGGCAGCTTGCCTACGCGCCGTATGTTGCCGATTATTCAAGATATCTGCCAGTTAAAACACCGGCTTCAAAAACATTTTGGTACAGCTATGCAGGTACATCTGTCAGCTCCATCTGGATGATGCTGCTCGGCGCATTGCTGACAACCTCACTTCCTGACTTTACGGCAAACTCAGGCAGCCAGATTGTCCAATTGTTCGGTCCCTTCTCGTTTATTATGCTGATCATTGTGCTATTTGGGCAAATGGCAATCAATGTTTTTAACCTGTATGGGGCTTTCATGTCCACGACAACAACGCTGGAGCCGTTTCTGAAATTAAAAGTCACGCCCAAAGTCAGAATCATCATGATCCTGGGTGTCACGCTTGTCGGCACAGTCTTAAGCCTACTGGGACAGAGCAATTTTATGGAACTGTTTTTGAATTTTATCTTTTTCATCAGTTATTTCTTAATTCCGTGGACGGCAATCAATTTAGTCGATTACTACTTCGTCCGCCACGGAAAGTATCAAGTCAAAGCCATGTTCGACGTAAACGGGCCTTATGGAAAGGTCAATTGGATCACCACAATTGCGTTCGTTCTGTCTATCTTGCTGGAAATTCCGTTTATCAACACAAGCTTTTACATCGGACCGCTTGCCAAAATGTTTGGCGGCGGAGACATCGCATGGATTATCGGCTTGGCCGTGCCTTCTGTGCTTTACTATGTATTAATGAAACCGCGTCTGAAAAAACGGGCGGGGTATCAAGAAAAGCTGTCTTCTCTCTGAAGACAGCTTTTTTATCATTCAAATCGTTTCCACACGCGGGGCAGGATGTCAGATAGCTCATGAGCGAGCAACGTATGAGCGGAGTGCTCGTCCGTCCAGAGCTCGGCGCACGCACCATGCAAATAGACCGCGTTTAATACGGCGTGCTTTGGATCTTCATGGCAGCAGAGCATCCCCAATATCATGCCCGTCAGCGTGTCACCGGTTCCGCCCTTGGCGAGCGCCCCGTTTCCGGTTGGATTGAGCCAGCAGTCTCCATCAGGAAACGCGATGACGGTTTGGTTTCCTTTTAACACAATGACAGTCTGCAGCTGAGCCGCCCATTCCTTTGCATATTCCGCTCTTTTTTTCTGCAATTCGTTCACGGGCACCCCTGTCATTCGGAAAAACTCGCCCGGGTGCGGCGTGAGGATGACGGGGCCCTCCCGTTTCGGATATGTGCGCTTCGCCAGCGCTCCGGCATCCAAAATAACAGGACAATCAGCCGTAAGCACATGATCGACTGCCTGCTGTACGCTTTCCGTTTGCGGAAGGCCCGGTCCGATGGCAATGGCCCGGTACGTCTCTTCAAGCTGAGCATCCGCCGCCTTTTTCCAGCCGTCACGCCAATAGGTCGCCTCGGGCAAAACAGGAACAATTAGCGGGATTACGTTTTCTGATGTACCGATGACAAGCTTGCCGAGACCGCTCCGCATGGCCCCAAGCCCTGCAAGCAGCGCTGCTCCCGGCATGTCGTCACTTCCAGCCAGCAGCAAAGCCGTACCGTACGTGCCTTTATGGCTCTCCGCATCTCTTTCAGGAAGCGTGGCCCTTACATGCTCTTCCGTCCAAAATGGAACATTCATCTCTATCCCTCCTCTGCTTTCTTTTCCTATTTTTCCTGTCCCTTTTCTTTTTCAAACAAAAAAGACAGCCTTTTAGGGCTGTCTTTTATTTTACAGGAACATCAAGGTGATACAGGCGGCGATATCGTTCGTTTGCCGCCAGCAGCTCCTCATGGGTTCCTTCCATTTCTGTTTTGCCGTTTTCGA
Source organism: Bacillus subtilis subsp. subtilis str. 168 (assembly GCF_000009045.1). Taxonomy (GTDB): domain Bacteria; phylum Bacillota; class Bacilli; order Bacillales; family Bacillaceae; genus Bacillus; species Bacillus subtilis. The sequence goes on from NC_000964.3 coordinate 3,973,465, forward strand.
GAAATACGATTTTATCGGCTGCTTCCACTCCCGCGAGATGGTGTGTAATCCATAAAATCGTTTTTCCTTTCAGCACCTCAAACACCGTTTCCATCAATTCACGTTCGGTAATAGGATCGAGGCCGACTGTTGGCTCATCGAGGATGATGATCGGTGTATCCTGCAGCAAAATCCTCGCAAGTGCGATCCGCTGGCGCTCTCCACCGGAAAAACGGATGCCGGTTTCTTGTACAGAGGTATGATATCCGTCAGGCAATGACTCAATGTAGTCATGCAGCTTGACCTGCTTTGCGGCGCGGCGCACATCCTCGTCGCTTGCTTCTCCGTTTCCGAGCCTGATGTTGTTCAAAATGCTTGTATCAAACAGGTGCGGTTTTTGATTTAACACGGCCACCGCATCCGCAATCTGATCCTTTAACAGCGCTGTCTCCACTCCGTTTAACGTCACAGAACCGGAGTCCGGTTTCAAGGCGCCTTCGATTAATGCAAGCGATGTTGATTTCCCAGAGCCGCTTCGGCCGAGCAGCGCCATTTTTTCTCCTTGGCGCAGCGTAAAGGAAAAGTTGTGCAGCACTTGGCTGCTGTTGTCATAAGAAAACGTCACATCACGAAAGGCCAAGGTGACATCTTGAAGATCGAGAATTTGATCCCCTGATTCAGTTTGTGACGCCTCCGGCTGAGGAGCCACATTGTTCATGCGTCTGATAGAATCCTGATAGCCCGGCACTTCGCCTAAGGCATCCGAAAGCGGCAAAAAGGCTTCCGTCAACGGAAACACCACTAGCACAAAAGCGGCAATCATCGTTTTAGCGAGCTCGCCGTCCGCTTGCTGTCCCGCTGTCCAAAACAGCATCAGCAAAATAAGGCCAGCGACAAGGCATTGCGCAGCAAAGTCCCGCCATCTTGTAAAGCGTTGTTTTTTCCGTTCAAGCTCAAACCAATCACGTTCCTCTTTTTCATAAGCATCAATAAAAGCATGCCGGCGTCCGCTGAACATCCAGTCGCTGACACCCATCACAGCATCTGTCAGACGGCTGTACAGCACATTCCGTCCGCTTTTCAGCTTCGCATTCTTCGCTCTCGTCACGAGCAAAGACACAACCGGAAACAATACAACAAGAACAAACAAATACAGCGCAAGCAATATGGCAAACGGCCAAGAGAAGAAGCCGAGCGCTATCACTGACACAGCATACAGGAGCAAGGCTGAGATCGCAGGAAAAATCGTTTTTAAGAAAGCATCCTGCAAATGCTCAATATCCTCAGACAAAATGCCGAGCATATCCCCCGTGCGAAAACGGGAACGCAGCATCAAAGCACCCGGCTCAAGCATATTGTAAAGGCGGACGCGCATGTCAGATACGATTTTCAAAATGATGTGATGGCCGACGAGCCGTTCCACATATCGCGACACAGAGCGCGCAATCCCAAAGGTGCGCACAGCGACAATCGGCACATAAATGAGCAGAATGTTTTCCGGCCTTGTCGCCGCTTTAGAAATCAAAAAACCTGAGGTGAACATGAGAAAAGCAGCAGAAAAAATCGTCACCGCACCCAAAAAGATAACCAGAACGAACAGGCGGGCATTTTGCTTGATATACGGCAAAATCCATTCTTCTTTCTTCATGCTCTTTCCCCCAGTTGTGCCTTCACGAGTTTGGTATACACACCGTTTTTCTCCAGCAGTTCATTGTGAGTCCCAATTTCCGCAACCCTGCCCCCGTCAAGCACGATAATTTCGTCCATATCGAGCATCCAGTGAAGGCGGTGAGTCGCGAGAAAGACGAGCTTATCCTCAAATAAATCCAGCATCGTTTCTTTTATTTCATATTCTGTTTCGATATCAAGATGGGCGGTCGGCTCATCCAGCAGCAGGATCGGACGGTTTCCCAAAAAGGCGCGGGCCAGCGCGACACGCTGTGCCTGGCCGCCGCTGAGCGCCCGGCCGCCTTCCCCGATCCGCCCCTCTAATCCGTCAGGAAGGTTGTTCACCAGCTCCGTCAGTCCCGCTGAGGCAGCAGCACGTGTTGTATCCTCTGCCGAAGCGCTTGGATGGTAGAAGCGAATGTTGTTGCCAAGCGTATCATCAAAAATGTACGGATGCTGGGGAATGTAAAGAAGGTTCTTCTGCCAGCTGCCGTCCTGCAAATGGGACCGGCTTGTACCATTAACCTCAATCATCCCGCCATCCGGCTCTAAAAATCCGCCGAGAATATCAATTAATGTTGATTTTCCGGCGCCGCTTGCACCGATAATGCCGATTTTTTTCTTGCCTTTGAATGAGAGATGAATATCAGACACCGAACGGCCGACTGACACGCCTGACAGCTTCAGCTCATCCTGATCGGACCAAGCTTCGAGCTGAAGCGGCGTCTCTTCTTTAAAACCAGGCTGCGACAAAATCTCTTGAATGGTTTTTCCTGCTTCCTGGCCGTTCAGCGTTGCATGATAATCATTCCCCACTTCCCGCACCGGCAAAAAATACTCAGGCGCCAGAATAAGCGCCGTTAAAGCAGGGCCAAGCAAAATATCGCCGTCAATGAGGCGCAGGCCCAGAAATACTGCGACTGTCGCCACCGACAGCATCGTGAAAAAATCGAGGGCGAATGATGACAAAAACGCCACCCGGAGTGTGCTCATCGTTGCCTTGCGATACCGCTCACTCACATAGAAAATATTTTTGCTGTGTGACTTGCTCAAACCTAGGAAACGCAATGTCTCCAGCCCGCGAAGAGAATCAACAAAATGATTGGAAAGTCTCTGATAGGATTTCCACTGACGATCCGCTTTTCTCTGCGCGACAAGGCCGAGGAGAATCATAAAGATGATCAGAATCGGCATAGCAGCGACTAAAATGATGGCTGATGTCCGATCCTGAAAAAACACATAAATGACAACTGCCGCAGGCACAATCGCCATGCTGACCATTTTCGGCAGAAACAGCTCCAGGTAGCGGCGGAACTGGCTGATGCCTTCCATCGCCAGCGTCACCATTTGCCCCGTCCCCTCTTTCTTTGCAAAGCGGGGGCCTAATCGGAACAGCTGATCAAGAAAACTTTTCCTCAAATCTGCTCCTGTCCGGGCGGCGTATTGATAGACGATTTTCTGTCGCGCCACCGTCATCCCGTGCCGGGCGATAAAAGCGATGAGGAAAAAGCCGATCACCGGTAAAAGGGAGGTAATGCCCTTCCCGTTGAACAGTCCGGTTACGGCCTCACTCAGCCACTCTGCCTGCATAATAATGGCGGCTGTCTGAATCAACGTTAAACAAGTAATCAAGGTGAGAATCCGCTTCATTCCTTTATATCGAAACAGGTCTTTTCCCATTAATAAGTCATAGGCTCCTTATGGCTGACGCGCTTCCGGAAGACATAATAGCTCCAGATCTGGCTGCCGATGACGAACGGCAATAGCGTTAATGCTGCAATTGACATGACTTTAAGCGAATAATCTCCAGAAGAAGCGTTAGCTACTGTTAAATCGTATGCGCTATGAAGCGAGCTGACCATTACACGAGGGAATAGGGAAATAAAGATCATTCCCACGGTCAGCGCCAGACCAGCGCCTGTCATCCCAAATGTCCAGCCGTCTTTTTTCTTACGAATAAATACAGCCGCGAGCATAAAGCAGATGACAATCAAAACAGCGAGCGGAATGGTAATCTCGCCGCGGCGTGTAAACATGTCTGTCTGATACGCAGAAAGGGCCGCGAAGGCAAGAACCGCTACAAAAACAACACCCATTATCTTTTGCGCCATTTTCCGGGCGCGGTTTTGCAAATCACCAATCGTACGCAGCGTGATAAACATTAATCCATGCTGGAAGCAAAGAAGCGTTACCGTCACACCGCCAAGTATAGAATATACATTGATATAATCAGATACATGTGCGTGAATGTTCATGTCGGCATCAATCGGCATCCCGCGGAATAATGTCGTGAACAGCACACCAAGCACAAACGGAGGAATTAGACTGCCGAAAAAAACGACCCAGTCCCAAACCTTTACCCATTTTAAATGATCCACCTTGCCGCGGAACTCAAACGCGACCCCGCGGCCCATTAACGCAAGCAGCACTATGACAAACGGAATGTAATAACCGCTCAGCATCGTTGCATACCAGTTTGGGAATGCCGCGAAAATGGCGCCTGCGCCAGTCAAAAGCCACACTTCATTCGCGTCCCAGAACGGCCCGATCGTGTTGATCAGCACTCTGCGTTCTAATTCATTATGGCCAAGAAAACGGGTCGCCATGCCGACCCCGAAATCAAAGCCTTCCAAAAAGAAGAATCCTACAAACAATACAGCAACGAGTATAAACCAAAGATCATGAAGAGATGCCATGGTATACCTCCTGACTAAATGGATCTGTTGATACAGGCACATCATGATGATTATCATGCTCCGCACCTTTTTTAATCTCACGGATAAACAAGAAGACAAGCAGTGCACCAAGAATCATGTACATCACACCGAATGCGATGATTGAGAATAACAAGGAACCCGCTGTTACGTTAGGCGACACAGATTGAGCGGTTGTCATTAACCCCATAACCGTCCAAGGCTGACGTCCGATTTCTGTCATAATCCAGCCCGCGGAGTTTGCAAGAAACGGGAAGGAAATCAACGCGATCATGATGCGCAAATACCATTTGCTGTTTTCAAGCTTTTTACGGCGGTTTAACCAAAGGCCGCCTAACGCAGCAAGAATCATGACAACACCTGCTCCTACCATGATGCGGAAGCTCCAGAATGTCGTTTTCACTGGCGGAATGTAGTCGCCTTTTCCGTATATTTTTTCGTACTCAGCCTGAAGGGTTTTCATCCCTTTGACACTTCCGCTGAATTTCTGATAAGCCAAGTAGCTCAAGGCATAAGGAACTTTGATTTCATTTGAGCTTTTTTCATTTTTTGTATCGATCGTCGCAAAAGCGGTCCAAGCAGCAGGGTCACCGCTGTCTTCCCATAGGCCTTCACTGGCAGCCATTTTCATCGGCTGTGATTCCATCAAGTGCTCAGCCTGCATGTGTCCGCTAAGGCCGACGCCAAGACCGGCACAAAGACCGACGATCATTGCGAGTTTAAAAGATTGCTTAAAGAACGGCACTTCTTTTTTCTTCAGCAGTTTAAAAGCACTCACTCCGGCAATAAAGAAAGCTCCAGTGGCAAGCGCACCGAAAATAACGTGCGGGAATTCAACCCAAAGCTGAGGGTTTGTAATCAACGCGCCAAAATCATTCATTTCCGCGCGGCCGTTTTTGATCGTAAAGCCGACCGGCTCCTGCATAAAGGAGTTTGCTGTTAAAATCCAGAAAGATGACATGATCGTTCCGAATGATACGAGCCATATGCAGAGCGCGTGAATTTTCTTCGGCAGGCGGTCCCAGCCAAAAATCCATAATCCGATAAAAATAGATTCCATGAAAAACGCCAATAATGCTTCAATCGCAAGCGGAGCGCCAAATACATCTCCGACAAAACGGGAGTAATCTGACCAGTTCAGTCCAAACTGGAATTCTTGCAAAATCCCCGTTACAACACCGACTGCGAAATTTATTAAGAATAAGTGTCCCCAAAACTTTGCCATTTTGAGATACAGCTCATTTTTCTTTACAAGATAAAGAGTCTCCATCAACGCAACCATAAACACAAGCCCGATAGACATCGGCACAAACAAGAAGTGAAACAACGTTGTTGATGCAAATTGTATGCGGGCTAATACCAATTCACTCATGCTTTCTCCTCCATTTCCGGTTAAAACTGTTAATTTGCTCACTACTTCACAAATAGAACCGAGACTTTGATCAGTAATTCACAAAATAGACGAAAAAAATATTGCTCAATATTTCACAAATGTGTCAAAAAGTCATCCAATATGATGCAAGATTGCCAGACTGACCAAATGACACAATCTCTGACTGGTTCATATTAAGTACTTTACAACGATTCATTTCAAAAATAAAGCCTAAAATACCTAAAAAGTCCCGCACTATGTGACGGATTTTTGTCTATTTTGTTGCTTATTTATGTCGGCTGCTAGGATAAATGACCCTTTATTATCGTACATCAACACATCGTTCCTTGCGAACAAAATGCTTGCCCCCGCCCCAGCACTCGAGTCTCAGCATTCCGTCTTAAACCGATTTTAGTCAGAATGCCTCTTTTCATTTGAACCGGTAAGAGGAGAAAAGTTGAATAGTAAATTTTTAATATATTAATAATTTCAATTTTTTAGTATACTTAACATAGTGAACAATTTCACTGCATCAAGAATAGGGGAGGTTTTTCAATGGGAGAGCTTCAAACACACATGCAATTGCAAACGGATACAATTCACGAAGGGGTTCGAAAAGAGAATTGGTTTGCGAAAGCCATGAATATAAAAGTAGGCATCATACCGCTTCCTGTGTATGCCTTGCTGTTTATATTAATCACTGTTTTTGTTATGCATCACGATGTAAAAAGTGACATTTTGACATCCATTGCCGTCATGGCGTTTTTCGGGTTTACCTTTGCCCAAATCGGCAAATCGATACCGATTGTTCGTTCTATCGGCGGCCCGGCCATCCTAGCTACTTTTATTCCGTCCGCTGTCGTGTACTATCACCTGCTGCCTAATGATATCGTCAAATCCACCACAGAATTTACAGAAAACTCAAACTTTCTATATTTGTTTATCGCCGGTATTGTCGTCGGAAGCATTCTCGGCATGAAAAGAGAAACACTCGTAAAAGCATTCATGAAAATCTTTATTCCGCTTATTGTCGGTTCTGTCACAGCCGCTATTGTCGGACTGGCTGTCGGGACATTGCTCGGACTCGGATTTCAGCATACCCTGCTGTACATTGTCATTCCGATCATGGCTGGAGGAGTCGGAGAAGGCGCTATCCCGCTGTCCATCGGATATTCTGACATCATGCCCATTTCTCAAGGGGAAGCGTTTGCACTTGTTCTGCCATCGATTATGCTGGGCAGCTTGTGCGCGATTATTCTAGCGGGATTGCTGAACCGAATCGGAAAGAAAAAACCGGAATGGACAGGCAACGGCAAAGTGGACCGCTCCGAAGAAGAGTCCCCTGCGCTGGAGGAATCTCAAAGCGGACAGCAAATGTTCAACCTTTCTTTATTTGCGTCAGGCGGTATCCTTGCTGTTTCTTTATACTTAGTCGGCATGCTCGCTCACGATTTTTTCGGTTTTCCGGCACCCGTTGCCATGCTGTTACTGGCTGTTCTAATCAAGCTGTTCAGATTGGTGCCTGCCTCAATTGAAAATGGCGCGTTTGGAGTGTCCCGCTTCTTTTCAACAGCTGTGACCTACCCGCTTCTCTTTGCGATTGGGGTATCCATGACGCCGTGGGACAAGCTTGTCGCCGCTTTTAACCTCAGCAATATTATCACGATTCTGTCTGTCGTTGTGACCATGATGGCCGTTGGCTTCTTCACTGGAAAATGGCTGAACATGTATCCGATTGAAACCGCCATTATTAATGCATGCCATTCTGGGCAAGGCGGCACGGGTGACGTTGCCATTTTAAGCGCCGCTGAAAGGCTTGAGCTAATGCCTTTCGCCCAGGTGTCTACCCGCATCGGGGGCGCGATTACAGTATCCTTAACCTTATTGCTGCTGCACCAGTTTTATTGATCCCCGCAAGCAAGTTCTTCGTCAAACGAAAGAGCTTGCTTTTTTGCATGTCCATGTTTTTGCAAGTTCCCATCCCATGCTATAGTAATAGTTGGAAATACTAGATAGAAAGGAATCTGGCATGCCTATGGGAACTCATCTATTTCTCTTTATGCTTCTCGGGCTGGGATTTTATTTGATATCAGCCCTAGCTGCAAAACTCATTCCGGCCATAGACTTCTGGATTGATATTGTTCTATGGGTCGGCGCTGCGGCTTACATCTTCTCTCATCTCTCATTCATGGACGGCATTGTCTCACTCGCGACAATGTTCTACTGCTATTGGACCGCAATGGATCTCATTGTTTCAGAGCGTGTGGAAAAACCTTCGGGAGACTGGCAGGAAATCGAGCTTGCCAAAAACAAAACACGCCTCCTGTCAGACATTACGCTGACCGCCATTGTGTTTGCAGGGGCTGTCATTTTTTTCATCTATGGACCTGACACAAGCCCTCTCAAATATGTGATCCTTCTCGGAATGATCTCCGGCGGAGGGGCACTTGTGAAGCGAATACTGAATGTTTTTAGCGTAAAGGTTTTTTATTCAGCAGCCTTAGAAAAATTGCATATCAGCTCACACTATGAAACCCGTACATACCCGCTTTCCGATTTGAAGAACATTCAGCTTGAATCAACAGCAGATCTCTTAAAGCTCCATCCGCTTCTGACGATGTATTCATCCCGTTTAGATTTGACAACAAGCTTTCAGCAAGTCATTAAACTGTCTCTTCCCGGCGAAACACTGTTTCTGACGGTGAAGGAACCGCAAAAATGGAAAACAATTCTTCAGGAATACACAGATGCAGAAAACAATGTGGACAATGTGATTTCTGTTTTGCCGTTTTATCATCGAAAAAATGTGAAGCGGCTGCTCGGTAAGCTTTATTTTGCCGCCAGCGTAAAAGGGGTATCCGCTTACGCCTTATTGGTGCTCGCGTTATACGCATTACACGCCTCTCCATGGGTCATGGCTGTTGCCGTAATCCTATATTGGGTATTCAACATGTATATGTCAGACCGTGTGTTGCGGGCGGCGATGGACGCCAAGTCTTGTCATCATCCGCATGTACAGGCCGCGGCCGATAAGATTTTCAGATCGGCCGGCATTTCCCATGTCCGCATATACGAAACGGAGAGTGATGATTACAACGGAATGGCAGTAGGCATGAATGTCGGGAGGTCAATGGTCATCCTGACAAGCGCCACACTAACACTTCCACAGCGTGTCATTGAAGGCATTCTGGCCCATGAGGCGATTCATATCAAAAAACGTGACGTTCTGTCATCACAGCTTTTGCGTTTTCTATATCTTGGAGCTGTCGTGGGGATTTTCCTCTTGTTTGAGCAGCATATCACCCATCCCGAGGCCCACAAAATTGCGCTTTGGGCTTTCATTATGGCAATCATTATCCTATTCCAGCTCTATCAATCCTTTTGTTCACAATGGATGGAGGTGCGTGCTGACAACCTTGGCGCATCATTGCTGGACGGCGGTTACAAACAAATGGCTGAAGCCTTGAGAATCTTGGCGGTTCGGCAAGATGAGGATATACAGAAACAAAGTGCCTATAGCTCTGAAGCAGGTGAAGACGAGCTTCAAATTGATTCTCTCACCCGTGATAAAAGCTGGTTTTTCAGATTGATTGATTTTCAGTTCGCTCCTCATCCTCCTATGTATTGGCGTGTCGGCACTTTATTGTCAAACAAAGGACATGGGGTGCTAAAGCGCTGGCTCAGAGACCGACTGAAAGAATCGATCACTTTGAAATGAAACCGGTCAGCGTTTCATCCGTATAACAGATATGGTGAAAAAAGGGAGTGACGCGAAGTGATTGTGATCATCTTATTGTTTATATCTATTATTGTTTTTCTTTCAGTCATTCAGCCGCAGCCCTCGAAAAACAAAAGCCGCCAGCAGGCGGACAGCGGGTATTTCGGTTATTCAGATCATAGCTCACACCATGATGGATGCAGCAGTGACGGAGGTTTCAGCGATTCCGGCTGTGGCGGCGGAGGGGGCGGCGATTAAACGCCGCCTTTTTTTATTTCATTGATTCGATGTACGCACCAAAAGCCGAGCCTGACATGCCTGGGGACACGCGCACACGATGGAGGGCATACATTCCCTGGTCTCTCGAAGCCGCGCCCGGTTCTGTCGTCACGCCCATTTGATAGCCTGTTTTTTCAGCGGCCTTCAGCGTCTCCTCATTGTAGCGCCCTACCGGATAGCTGATGATGGTGGTTTGCTGATGAAACATGTTGTCGAACAGCTTTTTCGAATCAGCCATCTCACTTTGCTGCTGTTGAGGCGTTAATCCGTTCAGCTCAAGGTGGTCAATCGTATGGCTTTCAATCGATATGCCGTGCTGTGCCATTTCCTTCATTTGTTCCTCTGTCAGATGGTGCTTATGTCCGATCGATTTGCCGATCATAAAAATCGTTGCCTTCATCCCGTACTTTTTCAGCACCGGATACGCATCTTGATAATTGTCGGTGTACCCGTCATCAAATGTGATCAGCACGCACTTCTCACTCGGTTTTTTATCCTGCGTCAGCATGAGAGATGCCTCTTTCGGCGTTAATGTCTGATAGCCGTTATCATGAAGCCACTTCATATGCGCCTCGAATTCTTTCTTTGGCACACGGAGGCTGTTTCCTGAAGAAATGCTGTGGTACATCAAAATCGGCAGCTTTGCCGGTTTCTCTGTTTTGATCCATGCGGATGTATCGTCTTCTTTTTTCTGAACTTGTACTGCCTTTTTTTCCGGTTTCTTTTGTTCCGCTTTTGGCATCGGCTGCTCTGCATTCGCCTCTTGATCAGCACAAGCCGCAAGAGCCAAACAGCTGCCCAAAAGAAAGATGCTTAAAAACAATCGTTTCATCGTTCTCCTGCTTTCTGTCTATTTCTTCCTCCTTTTTCATCGGTTTGATTCTGAGATTTTCAATAGCAAAAAACCGGACATGTCTCCATGTCCGGTTTTTTTGATCTTATCGGATTCTCACTTCTGTCTCACTGTCAAAGAAATGGCCTTTATTCATATCAAATGCAACCGTCAGCTCATCGCCCGATTGAATATCGAGGCGGGCGTCGATCCGCGCAATAAAGTCTTGGTTGTCTATCTGCGAATAAATCATAATTTCAGAACCGAGCAGCTCTGCAACATTAATTTTCGCCTTAATCGAAGAGTTCTTATATGATTCCACGACAATCAATTCATCATGTATATCCTCAGGACGGATGCCGAAGATGACCTCTTTGCCGATGTAGCCTTTTTCACGCAGCACTTTCATTTTTCCTTCCGGGACGGTTAATGCCGCAGAACCGATTTTGATTAAGCCATCCGTGAGCTTTCCTTTGAAAAAATTCATCGCCGGTGATCCGATAAACCCGCCGACAAAGACGTTTTCAGGGAATTCATATACATCCTTCGGCGTCCCGATCTGCTGAATTTTCCCATCTTTCATGACTACAATCCGTGTCGCCATTGTCAGCGCTTCTGTCTGGTCATGCGTCACATAAATCGTTGTAGTCTGCAATCTCTGGTGGAGCTTAATGATTTCCGCCCGCATTTGCACCCTCAGCTTCGCGTCCAGGTTTGACAAAGGCTCATCCATCAGGAACACCTTTGCATCCCGCACGATTGCCCGGCCCAGCGCAACCCGCTGTCTCTGTCCGCCTGACAGCGCTTTCGGTTTACGGTGCAAATATTCCTCAAGCCCGAGAATTTTAGCGGCTTCTTCGACTCTTTTTTTGATTTCAGGCTTCGGCATTTTCCGAAGCTTGAGCCCGAACGCGATATTATCGTAGACCGTCATATGCGGATAAAGCGCGTAGTTCTGAAATACCATCGCGATATCCCTGTCCTTTGGCGCTACATCATTGACCCGTTTTCCTTCAATATAAAAATCACCTTTCGAAATTTCTTCAAGTCCTGCGACCATTCGCAGCGTCGTTGATTTCCCGCAGCCGGACGGGCCGACGAATACGATAAATTCCTTATCGGCAATATGAAGGTTAAAGTCATCAACCGCCGGTTCCTTCTGATCATAAAATTTATAAATGTGCTCCATCCGCAATTCAGCCATCTAACATCCCCCTTTGTTATTGTAAACGCTTTCTTATATTGAGTGTAACAGCAATTCCCTCTCGCTAAAATGGGCAGCGTTCATAAAATCACCCAGCCATTTTTCGTGCATATTTCCAATTTATTCTGAACTTTCATTTTGCAGGCAGATAAAATAGGCAAGAAGCGCGCCTTTGTACGATTTGATATCTATCCCTGACCGCTCAATAAATTTATCAATCCGATATTGCAGGCTGTTGCGATGCAGATGCAGCTTTTTCGCTGTTAATGTGACGTTTGAGTTGTTTTCAATAAACAGCTTAATGGTCTTCCTTAGCTCAGATTCACTTCCAAATAAAAGCTCAGCTTCTTCAGAGAGCAGTGTTTCCAGTTTTTCTTTTTCTGTTTCTAATAATAGAAAAGGAAAGATCATCTCAAAGGTCACACTCTGCACCTGAGGCAGCCGTTTTTCAGCAAACAGGAAATACGCCTGTTCACGAGCGTAATGTTTTCGCAGACACTCATCCGGCTCGTAAAATCTTCCGGCGTAAAAACGGACACTGAAGTAGAAATCACTTTCAAGAACCTTAGCGAGCGATTCCAGTTCGTCCTTCTCCGCCGCCGCTTCACTTTCCTGCTCGACAATCACACCTCTGTCCTCATGGATCCACACAATCACAAAAGACACCGGCCAAAAATGGCGAACCGCTTCCGTAAAGGACGTCCTTTCTATTTTGCCGAATAAATGAAAGTGAACAAATCTCGTCCGTTTCTTTATATACGCCGGCAATTCCCCTCTGGAAAAAAGGAACGAAAACCACTTGTTTTCCTCAGGTGATTTCATAGACAGTTGATTGCCCTCATCCGCAGGCGTCAAAAATGACTGCAGCACCAATACTTCTTTTTCACTGATCTCTGTTTTCGGAATGGAGATATATCTCTGATTGCTCTCATCAAAAAAACATAGACAGCCTTCCCTTATGCAAAGCTCCTCAGACACAATCGAACCGGGATAAATAGCCAGCAGCGATTTCATAGAGTCTCCTCTCTTATGTAAGGATCTGTATATTCAGTATAAGGCGAAACACACATGTTCTCCACTAAAAAAGAGTATATCCGGTATAGATAGACGAGAAACTGAAAGGGAAACCTCATTCGTTTACATATTGGCTTCAGCGGAAATAGAAGAAGACATGCAGGACCAAAGGAGGGTCATCTTATGAGTTTCGAAACGTTAAACAAAAGTTTTATCAACGGAAAATGGACTGGGGGAGAAAGCGGACGTACGGAGGACATTTTGAATCCGTATGACCAGTCTGTGATCACAACAGCATCTTTGGCAACGGGCAAACAGCTTGAGGATGCGTTTGACATTGCACAGAAAGCCCAAAAAGAGTGGGCCAAGAGCACGACGGAAGACCGAAAAGCCGTGCTGCAAAAAGCGCGCGGCTATTTACACGAAAACCGTGATGACATCATTATGATGATCGCCCGCGAAACTGGCGGAACGATCATTAAATCAACAATCGAGCTGGAACAAACGATTGCGATTTTAGATGAAGCCATGACGTATACTGGTGAATTAGGCGGCGTCAAAGAGGTGCCATCCGACATTGAAGGGAAAACCAATAAGATTTACCGCCTTCCGCTAGGTGTCATTTCATCGATTTCTCCATTTAATTTCCCAATGAATCTATCCATGAGATCCATTGCGCCCGCAATTGCGCTGGGTAACAGCGTTGTTCACAAGCCTGATATCCAAACTGCTATTTCCGGCGGGACCATCATTGCGAAAGCGTTTGAACACGCCGGTCTTCCTGCCGGTGTCCTTAACGTCATGCTGACGGATGTAAAGGAAATCGGGGACGGCATGCTCACCAATCCAATCCCGAGATTAATCAGCTTTACAGGGTCAACAGCAGTCGGGCGCCACATCGGTGAAATCGCCGGTCGCGCCTTCAAACGAATGGCACTTGAGCTCGGCGGCAACAATCCATTTGCCGTTCTTTCAGATGCGGATGTCGATCGTGCTGTGGATGCCGCGATTTTCGGAAAATTTATTCACCAGGGACAAATCTGTATGATTATCAACAGGATCATCGTTCATCAAGATGTATACGATGAGTTTGTAGAAAAATTCACCGCCCGTGTCAAACAGCTTCCGTACGGCGATCAAACCGATCCGAAAACCGTTGTCGGCCCGCTGATCAACGAGCGCCAAATCGAGAAAGCGCTGGAGATCATTGAGCAGGCAAAGACAGACGGCATTGAGCTTGCGGTTGAAGGAAAACGCGTCGGAAACGTGCTGACGCCGTACGTCTTTGTCGGTGCGGACAACAACAGCAAAATTGCCCAAACGGAGCTGTTTGCCCCAATCGCAACCATTATTAAAGCTGGCAGCGACCAGGAAGCGATTGACATGGCAAATGATACTGAATACGGCCTCAGCTCTGCGGTTTTCACTTCTGATTTAGAAAAAGGCGAAAAGTTCGCCCTGCAAATTGACAGCGGCATGACCCATGTCAACGACCAGTCCGTCAATGATTCGCCGAATATTGCCTTTGGCGGAAACAAAGCAAGCGGTGTCGGCCGTTTCGGCAATCCGTGGGTCGTCGAGGAATTTACCGTGACGAAATGGATTTCGATACAGAAGCAATACCGCAAATATCCGTTCTAAATGAAAAAATCCCTCTGTTTCAAGTACAGAGGGATTTTTCTTTATTTAGATATATCCACAAACCCTTCGCCAAACACATCGCGTACGTCATGTACGATCACAAACGCTTTTTTGTCGCAGCTTCTAATGATTTTTTTCAGCATAGACAGCTCCTGTTTGTTAATGACGATATACAAAATCTCTTTTGACTGGCCCGTATAATTTCCCTTCCCTGATAAAATCGTCACGCCCCGATCCATCAAGGTATTTACCTGCTCTGCAATCTCACTCTTATTTTCTGAAATGACCGTAATGGCTTTTTTCGTATTCAAACCTTCAATAATGAAGTCCATCACTTTGGTACCGATATACAGCATCACGATCGTAAACATCATTTTTTCTGCACCAATAATAAAATAAGAGCTAAATACTACGATTAAATCAAAAAACAAGAGTGCATAGCTGATATTCCAGTCTAAATATTTATTAGCAATTCTGGCCAGAATCGCGGAACCGGCCGTCGTCCCGCCGACCCGGATAATCATGCCGATCCCGACTCCGGCAAATACACCTGCGAAAATCGTATTAATGATCAATTCATCAGACGGAATGCTCCACCCATGTGTCAGATGAAGAAAAAGCGAATTTGCCGCAACCGCAATGATCGTATAAACCGTTGTTTTTCCATCAAGAAACTTGTAGCCGATTAAAAGCAAAAACGCATTTAAGATAAAGTTCGTGACACCAGGAGACCATTGAAACAGATAATACAAAATCAGCGTAATCCCAGTGACTCCGCCTTCCCCAAGATCATTGGGAATCGCAAATAAATTAACCGCAAGCGCGAAGAAAAAAGCGCCAATCACAAGCATAAGTACATCCAGCATTCTCTTTTTCATCACGAAAACACTCCTTTTCATTGTTCTGTTCTAGCAAATAAAAAAACCCAGGAGAACGCTCTCGAAAAAGAGCAGAAACTCCTGGGCTTTTATCCCACCGTGTCATAACAGCCAAGCTGCTATGTGTTTTCTCTCGGTCACAGTCCAATTTGCATTGCGGAACCCTAGAAAACCACTGTTTTTATCATATCCTTTTCACTTTCCAATATTAGCATTATAAGGGACGGTTCGAATTGGTTCAAGGGGTATTTGCGGAGTTTTCATCAGATAAGCTGGAAAAAAATACGATTTATCTATTAAAAAAGAACAGATATAACCGATAAGAAAAAAAGCATATATTTTACAAGCGAATGTAACTATAAATGATAATAATTATAAGAAATTCATAATTTTATATTGACTAAGAGAAATAATATAGGCATTATAGTACATATGTTTCGTACATTTTATTACATAGGAGGAAATATAATGGCAGGAAAACTAGTACCCTGTAAAGCTTGCGGTCAAGAAATTGCAAAGGGTGTAAAAAAATGTCCTAACTGCGGTAAGGATCAACGTAACTTTTTTATGCGACATAAAATCATTACGTTTATTCTCGCAGTTGTTGTCATCATTATTATCGGTAATATGATTGGCGGCGGAGGCGGCTCAGAAGCCACTTCCAAAACATCAAGCAGCAGCAAAGCAGAAACTGAAAAAACATACAATATCGGTGATACCGTAAAAACTGAAAAAACTGAAGTGACGGTTACGAAGGTAGAGGACAGAGATACTGTCGGTACTCAATATGTTGAAAAGAAAGCATCTGAGGGAGGTACAATTGTAGCTGTTCAATATACAATTAAAAACGTATCTAAAAAGCCGATTAGCTCTTTTTCAATTCCAACTGTTAAATTAGTTGATGCTGATGGTACTTCTTATGATTCTGATATTGATGCTTCTGTAAACTATGCAACTGAGACAAAAGTTGATAACTCTAAAATTTTGAGTGATCTAAATCCTAATATTAAAGTAACAGGTGTAAAAGCATTTGAAGTTGACAAGGAAGCTTATGCAAAAGGCACTTGGAAACTAAAATTCAGTAATGATGTTATTGTGAAAATCAAATAACAGCTAACAAGGGTGCCTGTTTAGGCACCCTTGTTCTTTAAAAAAGGCCTTCTCAATTGAGAAGGCCTCCATTCTTATTCCGCACTCTTATACCCATTCACATTAGAAGACTGCCATCTCCAGGAATCAGCACACATTTCCTCAAGGCCGCGTTTCGCTTCCCAGCCTAGTTCTCGCTTGGCTTTCGCAGGATCTGCAAAGCATGTGGCGATGTCTCCCGGACGGCGGTCCGCAAAACGGTATGGAACCTCTTTCCCTGACACTTTTTCAAAGGCTTTGACCATTTCCAGCACGCTGTAGCCTGTGCCTGTTCCAAGGTTGTATGCATCGGCTCCTGTAGAGTTCAATACTTTTTCCAGCGCCTTGACGTGGCCTTCTGCGAGATCAACGACGTGAATATAATCGCGTACGCCTGTCCCGTCTTTTGTCGGATAGTCATTTCCGAATACGCTTAATTGCTCGAGCTTCCCGACTGCTACCTGTGCCACATACGGCATAAGGTTATTTGGGATTCCGTTCGGGTCTTCACCGATCCGTCCGCTTGGATGCGCGCCGAACGGGTTAAAGTAACGAAGCAGCGCAACGCTCCACTCATTGTCGGCTGTATGCAAATCACGCAATATTTGTTCAAGCATGAGCTTCGTCTGCCCATAAGGATTTGTCGCGCCTAATGGAAAGTCTTCCGTAATCGGCGATGTTTCCGGAACGCCGTATACTGTCGCAGATGAACTGAATACGATTTTCTTGACGCCGTATTTCTCCATGGCCTCGCATAAAATAAACGTTCCTGTCAAATTGTTATGATAATATTTGAGGGGAATCGCCACAGATTCGCCGACTGCTTTTAACCCTGCAAAATGAATCACAGCTTCGATTTCATTTTCAGCAAAAACGGAATCTACCGCTTCCCGGTCCAATAAATCCGCTTCGTAGAACGTTAAATCTTTTCCTGTAATCTCCTTGACACGGTTCAGCGCTTCAGCTGAACTGTTGGACAGATTATCAAGAACAACAATCTCGTAGCCGCTGTTCAATAGTTCAACACATGTGTGGCTGCCAATGTAACCGGCACCGCCAGTAACAAGTATTGCCATGATGTAAACCCTCCTAAAAAATGACCTGTTTTCATTATATAGTGTTTAGAACCGGTCCACATCCATTTTTAAGAAGTTTAATCGTTTATTAATAGTTTTTTCATATTTTTTAGCTTAAACCCTTGCCAGCAATTCGATAGAGGTTTCAGCAAGAATGTGCTCTTTCATTTCTTGATAGAGCTCATTCAAGTAAAAGCCCGGCTGAAGATTCAGCTCAGCATCTAAAGCATAGACCGTCAATGTATACGCATGATCCTTGTCAGGCGGTGTCGGCCCGCAATACTGGTGAATCACCTTTGGATCGTTGCTTCCCGCAAGCGGTGAAGCAAAGCTGTTTTGCCCTTGTATCATCAAGTCCTGTCTTTCCTCACTCGCATGTTCAGGAAGCTCTCCGATGTAAGCCGGAATATTAGCCGCTGTCCAGTGAATCCAGCTGAATCCGCATACGGGAATGGCGTCATGATCGATGAAAGTAAGTGCGAGCGTCTTTGCTCCGGACGGGATGTCATCAAAATGAATTGGAAAGGATACAAATGGGTTTCCTTCTCTCTTATATTTTTCATCCGCGTATTTTGAATACTTGTCATGTAAATATGGATTTGCTTCTACGTATATGTTCATATGAATCCCTCTCTCTATTTTCTCGTTCTATAGGTATACTAAACGAATCGATGTATAATCAGTGATAAACAAATACGCATGTAAACGTAACAATTTGTTATGGATAACTTGCAGTGAAGGAGATATTTCATGGATTTAAAATGGCTGCAAACCTTTATTGCCGCAGCGGAATCAGAGAGCTTCAGGGAGGCGGCTGAGCATCTGTATCTCACACAGCCTGCCGTTTCTCAGCATATGAGGAAATTGGAAGATGAACTGGACATGAGGTTGTTTTTGCATAGCGGAAGACGAGTCGTACTGACTGACGAAGGCAGGCTCTTTTTGCCTTATGCCAAAGAAATGATCCATGTTTACCAAGCTGGAAAGCAGAAAGTCAGTCAATGGAAACAGGGGTACAGCCGATCACTCACGCTGGCCGTACACCCCTACATTGCGTCCTATATCTTGCCTCGCTTTCTGCCAGCCTATATCCAAAAACATCCGCATGTCGAGCTTTCAACTCATGTGGCTGGATCTGACGCTATTAAACAAGCGGTGGAACACAATGAAGCTGATATTGGTTTGTCGCGGAAAGACCCGAACACCAACACTCTTTATTATCAGCATATATGCGAAGGTACGCTTTGTCTGGCGGCTCCTTTCCAAGAAAGCAGACCGGATGCTGCATCCGTCTTAACCCGCTATCGGCTGCTAACGCATGATCATCCGTCATATGGGGATGCCTTTTTAGATAACATCCGATCACATTACCCGTATCTTCAAATGATGGCTGTCGGGCAGACGGATACGGCTGTCCACATGATGAAAGCGGGAATGGGGGCATCTTTCCTCCCTACCTACATTATCAAACAGGAAGAAGCCGAAAAAAAGCTGATGGCTGTCAGCACGCCTGCACATCTAGAATTGCCTGCGTCCCAAACGTTTATGATGTGGAAAAGAAACAGCGAAGACATTCAGCATTTTCACGCCATGTTACATGACTTTATGCAGCGCGAACAAGTATAGAGCTGAAAAATCAATCTGCCGGTTGACGTTTTTCTTTCCTATTTTCGCTATGCTTAATGCAGAAAGGATTTGATGACATGGCGATGAGCCCTTATATTTTTATTGTATTGATTCTTATTATTTTATCGATGTATCGAGAAAGAACGGTAAAGCCCGGGAAGTTGCTGATCATTCCACTGTTGCTCTTATGGGGCGTATCTGCATCGTTTCAGCCGGCGTATTTTCATTCCGTATTACATGTGGCGATCAGCGGCATTTTATTACTGATCGGGCTGGCCTGCGGGTTTGGCATTGGGAAGATGGTAAATGTACGGATTCACCCGGAAACCGGAAAGGTCACTTCACGCGGCTCACTTGGGAGTGTTATCCTCATTCTAGTGATACTTTCTTTGCGCATGGCCGCGAGAACATGGCTGCCTGAGAGCAACGAGATGTTTATTGCCATTATTCATTCTATGTTCTTCGTTCCCCTCGGCACCATCACAGCCCGCAACATCATGCTTTACAAAGCATACAGACGACTGACCGCTGGCAAAGTATCCATTCAATAACCGAAAGAAGGACCAGCATGAACGGACAAACTCCGGCTCGGCACTACTACAAGAAGCTTGTGCCGAGCCTTATTCTCATTTTGAATTGCATACAATTTTTATCTCATCCAACTAAGGCTGATCCCATTTTGTTAGCATTTGTATTTGCGGTATACTTAGCATTCATTTGGATCATTCCCTATGTGGCATCCACTGCTGTTAGTTTGAGCATATTCATCGGACTCTGGCTCCTGACCGATTTCTTTTGGGCTGTTTCCGGCCAAGAGCAGGGTGCCGCCTATTTTTTGATTGTATTTTTAATGATATATGCCGCCTTTAGACTCCCTTCACGGCTATCCTTGATCTTCACAGCATGTTTAATTGGAGGCAACATATTACTCCTATCCTCACAAGGGGGAAGCTTGAATACCATCATCAGCAACATCTCGATCATGCTCGGTCTGTACGTCCTCTTCTCCTCCATGCGTTTCAGACGAGAAGCGAGAAGGGAGGCTGAACGGAATCATGCTGAATTGGCAAAAATGCATGTGCAGCTGGAGCATGCTCATAAAGAACTCCAGAAAGCGCATGCAGAGCTGCAGGAGGCTTCTGTTCTTTCATTAAGGTACGCGGTCCTTGAGGAACGTACAAGAATTGCCCGCGACATTCATGACAGCATCGGTCACGAGCTGACTTCTGTGATTGTTCAGCTTCAATCCCTTCCCTATATCCTTAAAAGCAGCAAGGAGGATTCAGAAAAAGTCATTCAAAATGTACTGAGTGTCGCCAGGGAGTGTCTTCAAGAAGTGCGGTCTGTTGTTCACCAAATGGGCCGTAGTGAATCGATGGTGGGGCTTACCGCTTTGCGGGGGCTCATTCATCAAGTGGAGGAACGGAGCGGCTTGCACGTTTCTTTAGATACTGCCGGACTGTCAGAAGAGTCTTGGCCTCCAAACGTGAGCGAAACGATCTACCGCATCTTGCAGGAAGCGCTGACCAATATCATTCGTCACGCTGACGCTTCTCATGCGGCGGCCGTCATTTCTAATGACAAGTCCCATCTCTATGTCACAATCACCGACGACGGACAATTCACCGGCAGCCTTACTTATGGATTTGGCCTGACAGGAATGAAAGAGCGCGCAGAAAAAGCAGGCGGTTCCCTTACTTTCAGTGCCGTACAGCCGAGCGGCCTGAAAATTGAGCTGTCATTGCCGCTCATGACAACGAATAAGGAGCAAAAAGATGAACAAAGATAAAATACGCGTAGCGCTTGCCGATGATCAGCCGCTTGTGCGTGAAGGCTTCCGCTACGTCATCAACGCACAGACGGATATGACGGTTTCTGGCGAGGCCGGCGACGGTCACGATATTATAGCACTCGCAAAACAAACAAAACCCGATGTCATCCTCATGGATGTCCAGATGCCGCGTTGCTCAGGCATCGAAGCGGCGAAAGACATTATGTCCGCACTTCCAAATACAAAGATAGTCATTTTAACCACCTTTGACACGGAAGAATACGTATTTGAAGGCATCCGTGCGGGCGCAGTCGGCTATCTGCTGAAGGATACACTTCCTGAGGAGTTGATAGATGCGATTCGCGCTGCGGCCAGAGGCGAGGCGATTTTCCGTACAGTCACAGCTGCTAAAATCATCAGTGAGACATTTCGGGCGAAACAGCAAACTCATGCCGAAGAACTGGCAGAGCCGTTCACCAAAAGAGAGCTTGAGGTTCTTCAGCAAATGGCCTACGGACTGAGAAATGAGGATATTGCTGAAAAGCTTTTCGTCAGTGAAAGCACTGTGAAAACCCACGTGCACCGCATCCTGCAAAAATGCAATGCCCAAGACCGGACACAGGCAGTCGTTTTTGCCATTCGAAACGGTATTGTGCAATAGAAATCTCTCATCCCGCCATGCTAAAATAAGACAAAGGAGATGATTGGAAATGAAAGAAGAAATCATTGAACGGTTTACTACATATGTAAAAGTCGATACACAGTCCGATGAATCCGTTGACACTTGTCCTTCCACACCCGGCCAATTGACATTAGGAAACATGCTAGTTGATGAATTGAAGTCCATCGGCATGCAGGATGCAGCCATTGATGAAAACGGCTATGTCATGGCAACTCTTCCCTCCAATACTGAAAAAGACGTGCCGACAATCGGCTTTCTCGCTCACGTCGACACCGCTACAGACTTTACCGGCAAAAATGTGAATCCGCAAATCATCGAAAGCTATGATGGAAAAGACATCGTTCTTAACGAACAGCTGCAGGTCACCCTGTCACCTGATCAATTCCCTGAGCTGTCCGGCTATAAGGGCCATACACTCATCACCACAGACGGCACCACCCTTCTCGGCGCAGACAATAAGGCCGGTATCGCTGAAATCATGACAGCCATGGATTACCTCATCAAACACCCTGAAATCAAGCACGGCACAATCAGAGTCGCCTTTACGCCTGATGAAGAAATCGGAAGAGGGCCGCACAAATTTGATGTGAAACGGTTCAATGCATCCTTTGCCTACACGGTTGACGGCGGGCCGCTCGGCGAGCTTGAATATGAAAGCTTCAATGCCGCTGCCGCAAAAATTACGATTAAAGGCAACAACGTACATCCCGGAACAGCTAAAGGAAAAATGATCAACTCTGCGAAAATCGCGATGAAGCTGAACAGCCTGCTGCCGGCAGACGAAGCGCCTGAATATACGGAAGGTTATGAAGGCTTCTACCACCTGCTGTCGATTCAAGGAGACGTAGAGGAAACAAAGCTCCACTACATTATCAGAGACTTTGACAAAGAGAATTTCCAAAACAGAAAAGAAACAATGAAGCGTGCCGTTGAAGAACTTCAAAACGAATACGGGCAAGACCGGATTCTGCTGGATATGAACGACCAATACTACAACATGAGAGAGAAAATTGAACCTGTCATCGAAATCGTCAACATTGCCAAGCAAGCGATGGAAAACCTCGGCATCGAACCGAAGATTTCCCCCATCCGCGGCGGAACCGACGGATCACAGCTGTCCTACATGGGGCTTCCGACGCCAAACATCTTTACAGGCGGGGAAAACTTCCACGGCAAATTTGAATACATCTCAGTTGACAACATGGTCAAAGCCGTAAATGTCATCGTTGAGATTGCAAAGCAGTTTGAAGCGCAAGCATAACGCCAAAAGCCAGTCCAAAAAAGGACTGGCTTTTTTGTGTGAAAATGAAACATTTTAAACACGTCCTCCGTAAAACAAGTATCAACAAATGAGGAGGAAAAACAATGACAAAACATGCAATCGCTGCCAAGAGTCTCTTGAAAAAATGGATCATTTCCAGGCCGCTTAACATGAAAAAGAAATCCAGCCCATTTCAAAAAATCAGAAAAATGTTCAAACGCTTCTTCAAATAAAACATCAAATCCCCTAAATACAATCCGTATTCACCCGTACCGCCCAAATGCTCCGTAATTTGGGTTTTTTGTGTTCAATTCCGCAAAATAGGGTATAAACCAAACAAGCAAGAAAACAGCACCCAAAAACAGGTAATTCGAATTACGTAAACTTAGGTTAAAAGTTATATAAAGGAATTTATTTTATCGTCGATAGTAACTATAGAACCAATCATCAACAAGAGCAAACAGCGTAATTCAAGACTATTTTCAGGTCATCAGGTAATACTGTTTTAGAGGGACAGTTTCTTGTTATTTATTGATTTAGAATTTTTTGAATACTTTTTGGCATTTTATCCGTACAATAGAGAGTACCAAAACTTTTTTTGGGAGGTATGTAATATGATCCTATTTATTATCATCGCATTATGCGGCTATCTTCTTTTTTCTTTCAGCAAGGACAATCGCCGCAAACCGCAAAAGACAAGCCCTCTGCCAGCAGCCGCACCTCATCACAACAACCTAATCGACCTTGACGCCATCCGCCAAAAACGCCGGATGCATCTTTCCTAATTCTATATTTCAAACGAAAAGGCTGCTGAATCACGCAGCCTTTTAAAATTGTTTTGATTTAGAGCCTGAAACCTTTTCGCCACCTATCCGTAATTTCATACAAGGCAAACCCAAAGGAGACTTCAGCAATGATCGAGTTATTTATGAAACAAAAAATGTTCTCATTTAAAGATGCATTTCACATTTATGACCGGGATGAACAAGAAACATTCAAGGTGGAGGGGCGTTTTTTCTCGTTAGGAGACTCATTACAAATGACAGACTCATCTGGGAAAACGCTCGTTTCCATAGAACAAAAACTAATGTCTTTATTGCCGCGCTATGAGATTTCAATTGGCGGGAAAACAGTTTGTGAGGTAACGAAGAAAGTAACGTTTTCCAAACCGAAATTTGTGATTTCCGGGCTTAACTGGGAAATAGATGGTGATTTATGGAGGGATGAATTCCAACTGACGGACGGGGAAAATGTCCGGATGTCAGTGAGCAAAAAGTGGCTCAGTTGGGGTGATTCCTATCACTTGCAGATTGCATACGAGGAAGATGTTCTGATTTGCACTGCCATCGCTATCGTGCTTGATATGGTTTTATATAACGATGAAGATGAAAGTATTTTCTAAAAAGCATTGACAATTGATCCAAAAGTAATAATATTAAGATAATTGAAATCTGAATATGAAGTTGTACCTTATCAAGAGAGGTGGAGGGACTGGCCCTATGATACCCGGCAACCGCTGTTTCAAACAGAATGGTGCTAAATCCTTAAGAACATTGCGTTCTTGCAGATGAGGCGGAGATTTGATCGTTCAAGCTCTTCCTTACACAAAGGAAGAGCTTTTTACATGCTTAATATTTCAGAAAAGAGGCGAATAACATGGCTCAACAAACGAATGTTGCAGGACAAAAAACAGAAAAACAACGCAAAGCACCTTTCCGCGCCGATCATGTCGGCAGCTTGCTTCGTTCCGTTCCGGTAAAGGAAGCCCGGCAAAAAAAAGCGGCTGGTGAGATGACAGCGGAACAGCTTCGTGATATCGAAAATCAAGAGATCACCCGCATCGTGGAAAAACAAAAAGAAATCGGTCTCGATGTGGTAACAGACGGGGAATTCCGGCGTTCCTGGTGGCATTATGACTTCCTGGAAGGGCTTGACGGTGTGGAACCGTTCATCCCGGCTGAGGGGATTCAGTTCCATAACACAAAAACGAAAGCGCGCAGCATCAAAGTGACGGGAAAACTCGATTTTACGAGCCACCCAGCGCTCGGTGATTATCAATTTTTACATGAGATTGCCGGTAACGCGACGCCAAAATTGACCATTCCCAGTCCAAATATGCTGTTTTTTGGCGAAAAGGCGGATAAAGGGATTTATGACGATCAAGAGGAATACTTTCATGATATGGCCCAAGCGTACAAAAAAGCAATCAAAGCCTTCTATGATGCTGGCTGCCGTTATCTCCAGCTTGATGATACGTCATGGTCTCTCTTCTTTGAGGACAAAGGCAGAGAGGTTGTCCGGGCGCTCGGCGGTGATCCAGAAACATTGCCAGCCATATTTGCCAAAACAATTAACGATGCCGTCGCAGACCGGCCTGACGATTTAACGATCACAATGCACATTTGCCGCGGCAACTTCCGCTCAACCTGGGCGGCATCAGGAGGGTACGACGCTGTAGCGGAAACGATTTTGGACGGCTTAAACCTTGACGGCCTTTTCTTGGAATACGATGATGACCGCTCCGGAAACTTTGATCCGCTCCGTTTTGTGAAGCGCAAGGATCTGCAAATTGTGCTCGGCTTGATCACATCGAAATACGGCGAGCTTGAAAATCCTGAGGATGTGAAACGCCGTATCAATGAAGCCGCGCGTTTTGTCAGCTTGGACCAGCTATGCCTGAGCCCGCAGTGCGGTTTCGCCTCTACAGAAGAAGGCAACCTTCTGACAGAGGAGCAGCAATGGGCAAAGCTGCGCCATGTCATCGACATTGCCAACGATGTGTGGAGATAATCTATCATTGACAGAAATAGAAAATGTGTGAATAATAGATACTATCAGAAAATTTAATAAAAAGGTTTTCCTTATCAAGAGAGGTGGAGGGACTGGCCCTGCGATACCCGGCAACCGCTGTTTAACAGAATGGTGCTAAATCCTTTAGAGCAATGATTGCTCTTGAAGATAAGGTTGAGATTGTCACGCAAGCTCTTCCTTATCCAAAGGAAGAGCTTTTTTATATTTGAATGGAAAGAAGGAATGGACAACATGTCACAACAAACAACACCCGCAGAACAAAAATCACTTCAAAGAAAAAAACCGCCGTTTCGCGCGGATCAAGTCGGAAGCCTGCTAAGATCTGAGCCCGTCAAAAAAGCGCGGCTGCAAAAAGCGGCCGGCGAAATGACCGCTGAGCAGCTTCGCCAAATTGAAAACGACGAAATCATCCGCATTGTGGAAAAACAGAAGGAAACCGGCCTGAACGTCGTGACAGACGGTGAATTCCGCAGAGCATGGTGGCACTTTGATTTCCTGGAAAACTTAGATGGCGTTGAGCCGTTTACTCCTGAGCAAGGCATTCAATTCCATAACGTACAGACAAAAGCACGCGGCATTAAAGTCACAGGCGATATCGACTTTTCAACTCACCCAATGCTTGAAGATTACTCATTTCTCCATAGCATTGCCGGTGACGCGACGCCAAAGATGACGATTCCAAGTCCGAATATGCTGTTTTTCCGCGGAAAACTGGAAAAGGATGAATACAAAAACGATTATCAACTTTTCCAGCACGATGTATCCAAAGCATATAAAAAAGCGATTCAAGCGTTTTATGACAGAGGCTGCCGCTACCTCCAGCTTGATGATACAGCGTGGGCCGTTTTCTTATCAGAAAAAGGCTTAAAACAAATCGAAGCGTTCGGAACAACGCCTGACGAGCTTCGCCAGCTGTTTGCGAAATCCATTAACGACGCGATTGCAGACCGCCCGGATGACTTGACGGTAACCATGCATATTTGCCGCGGCAACTTCCAGTCCACTTGGACAGCGGAAGGCGGCTATGACGCAGCAGCCGAAACCATTTTTGACGGCTTGAATCTTGACGGACTTTTCTTAGAGTATGATGATTCACGCTCAGGCGGATTTGAGCCGCTCCGTTACGTAAAACGGTCTGATCTTCAGCTTGTTCTTGGCTTAGTGACATCTAAATTCGGTGAGCTTGAAAATCCGGATGACGTGAAACGCCGTATCGAAGAAGCGTCCCGTTATGTAAGCTTAGACCAGCTTTGCCTCAGCCCTCAATGCGGATTCGCTTCAACTGAGGAAGGCAACAAGCTGACTGAAGAACAGCAATGGGCGAAGCTCCGCCATGTGGTTGAGATCGCTAATGATGTTTGGAAATAAGCAAAGAAAAAAACACACTTGATTCCCTAGCGGAGCAAGTGTGTTTTTTATGTCATTGTGCGGTGTAGCCCCCATCAAGGACGACAGCCTGCCCAGTGACGCCCTTCGCCTTCTCGCTTGCCAAAAACACGGCATAATCCGCAATTTCCTTGACGGAAAGCAGTCGCTTTTGCGGCACAAGCGGAAAAATGACTTGTTCAAGTACAGAGTCGTAAGGGACATTTCTAGTTTTCGATAGATCGCTAAGCTGATTGCGTACAAGCTGGGTATCGACATAACCCGGACAGAGCGCATTGACTGTTATGCCGTGGGGCGCGCCTTCCAGCGCCCCTACTTTTGTGAGTCCAATGACGCCGTGCTTGGCGCTATTATAAGCGGATTTCCCTGCAAAGCCCACTAATCCATTAACAGACGCAATATTAATGATTCTGCCAAACTGCTGTTTTTTCATGATCGGAAAAACATGCTTCATTGCAATAAAGGGAGCCGTCAGCATGACCTTGATCAGCTGTTCAAAGGTGTCTGTCGGAAACTCTTCAATCGGAGCGACGTGCTGAATACCGGCATTGTTCACCAGAATATCCAAGCGGCCGTATTGTTTTTGGATGACGTTCACCGTATCAGCAACTTGCGCTTCCTTTGTCACATCATACGGAATGGCCGCCGCGTCAAAGCCTTCTTCTGCAAGCTTGGAGGCTGCTTTTTCACATGCTTCCGGACGGAGGTCTGAAACGATGACGCTGGCACCTTCCCGGGCGAATTCTCTTGCGATTTCGAATCCGATTCCGCCGGCAGCCCCTGTCACCAAAGCGACTTGTTTTCTCATGTCAAACACCTTCCCATTAAGAATTGAGTACAGACTGGCTTACAGCGAAATCAGCTTCTGTTTTTTCATAAACCTCTTCAATTGTGACACCATCCTGAAGCTCCGTCAGTGTCATGCGGCCGTTCACAAAATCAAATACAGCCAAATCCGTAATCAGCCTGTGTACGACTTTCTGGCCTGTCAGCGGAAGGGAGCATGTTTTTTTCACCTTTGATTCACCATGCTTATTGACGTGCTCCATGATGACAACGATTCGTTTCGCCCCGTTGACGAGATCCATGGCGCCGCCCATCCCTTTTACCATTTTGCCCGGGATCATCCAATTGGCCAAATCCCCCTGCTCCGAAACCTCCATTCCGCCGAGAATAGCTAAATCGATATGCCCGCCTCTTATCATCGCGAATGACTCAGCGCTGTCAAAATAAGAGGCGCCTGTCACTTCAGTGATCGTTTCCTTTCCCGCATTGATCAAATCCGCGTCTTCCGTTCCTTCCAGAGGATAGGGGCCAATTCCGAGCAAGCCGTTTTCCGACTGAAGCATGACGTGAACGCCATCGGGTATCTCATTTGCGACAAGCGTCGGCATTCCAATCCCGAGATTCACATTCATGCCGTCCTTGATTTCTTGTACAGCCCGTTTGACCATTCGTTTTCTCGCTTCCTTCACTTGGCCTCACCCTTTCCCGATGCTTGCTGAACTGTTCGTTTTTCAATCCGTTTTTCTTGGCTCGCGCCAAGCACGACATGCTGTACGTAAATTCCCGGCGTATGGATGTGATCTGGATCGAGCTCTCCTGCTTCCACGATTTCTTCCGCCTCGGCAATCGTGATCTTGCCTGCCATGGCGGCAATGGGATTGAAATTTCTCGCCGTTTTCCTAAAAATCAAATTGCCCATGGTGTCCGCTTTCCACGCTTTGACGATCGCCACATCGCCGGTAATGCCTCGCTCCAGCACATAAGTCCGGCCGCCGAATGTTTTATGTTCTTTTCCCTCGGCTATGGAGGTGCCGACGCCTGTCGCCGTATAAAATCCCGGTATGCCTGCACCGCCTGCACGAATTCTCTCAGCGAGCGTTCCTTGGGGAACAAGCTCTACCTCAAGCTCTCCGCTTAAAAACTGCCGCTCAAAAATTTTATTTTCACCGACATAGGAAGCGATCATTTTCTTGATTTGCTTGTTAGCCAGAAGCAAACCAAGCCCCCAGTCATCGACTCCGCAGTTATTGCTGACAACGGTTAAATCCTTTACTCCCTGATCTCTTATAGACAAAATGAGCTGTTCAGGGATGCCGCACAGCCCAAACCCTCCCGCGATCAGCGTATCCCCATCATGAATCAGTTTCGCAGCTTCCTTGCTTGATGACAGCACTTTTCCCATATTGATGCCCCTTTCGTTTTCTTCTACACTAGACCAGTCAGGCTGTAAATCGCGATCACAGCAAATACGGCAGCCGTTTTAATGAGCGTGATCGCAAAAATATCGCGATAGGATTGCCGGTGGGTCAAACCCGTCACGGCCAGAAGCGTGATAACGGCGCCATTATGCGGCAGTGTATCCATCCCGCCTGATGCCATTGAAATGACCCGATGCATCACCTCTGGCGGAATATTGTAAGCCTGAATCGCCTGTAAGTATT
Source organism: Bacillus subtilis subsp. subtilis str. 168 (assembly GCF_000009045.1). Lineage (GTDB taxonomy): Bacteria > Bacillota > Bacilli > Bacillales > Bacillaceae > Bacillus > Bacillus subtilis. The sequence goes on from NC_000964.3 coordinate 4,002,952, forward strand.
GTTCTGACATCGCGCTTAACGCAATGCCCATTCCTCCCGAAGCCGAGCCGGTGATTCCCGCCAGCGCAGTTGTCGTAACGGCGCCATTTACAAGCGGATCGGTAAAAGTATGTGAAATTCCGCTGCTCAGCTTATGAAACCCCGGCAGCGCGGCGATAATGCCGCCGAACCCGTACTCAGCACCCGTATTCATAGATGCCAGCAAGGCGCCGCCAATTCCTTCATTCAGCCCTTCCTTCAATTGGGCAAACACACTTCTCCAATCAAATAATATCGTTGTGATGATGCCAATCACTAAAGCAATCTCCACCGACCAAATAGCAGCCGCTGAAGAAATATCAAGCCTGCCGAACTCCTTTAATCCTATGGAAGAAAAATCAAATCCATTCGGATACCACTTTGGCAGGTAAATGGTGAAATATTTATTCACTGCACCGACGAGAATAAGCGGGACAAAGGCAAGCGCGTGCCGAATCGGGCTTTTGTCCGGTTCAGCCGCGGACTCAATCGATTCAGGAGCAGGAGCATTCTGCGAATCAAAACCGCCATAGCCTTCGCCAGATGCCTGCGCTTTCTTCCGCCTTGATTCCAAATAGAGCATCCCAGCTGCCAGCACAATCACTGCGCCCATCAAACCCAGCCAAGGGGCGGCATAAATGTCTGTTTTGAAAAACGACGTCGGGATGACATTTTGGATTTGCGGCGTTCCCGGAAGTGCGTCCATCGTAAACGTAAAAGCTCCTAAAGCAATCGTACCCGGGATGAGGCGTTTTGGTATGTTTGCTTCTTGGAACATGTTTTTCGCAAAAGGATATACAGCAAATACGACAACAAACAGGCTGACACCGCTGTACGTCAAGACAGCACCCATCAGCACAATGGCAAGTATCGCTCTTTTTGCCCCGACAAGCCGGACAATTGTTTTCGCGATTGATGCCGCAAGCCCGGCCATTTCAACGACCTTTCCAAAAATAGCACCGAGCAAAAACACTGGGAAATACAGCTTAATAAAACCCGCCATCTTCTCCATAAAAATTGATGAAAAAAAAGGAAGCACATGGCTTGGATCTGTCAGCAGCACCGCGAATAACGCGCAAATCGGCGCAAACAATATGACAGAAAATCCCCGATACGCCGTAAACATCAGCAAACCTAACGCCAATAGAATGATGATCAGTTCCACACACACATCCCCCGTTTCCGCGAACTAGAAAGCGTTTACAAAAACCTGTCCGCATCGGCTGTTTCCGTCCCCTTTCCATATGTACGAGAAGCGTGGGCCAACTATTCCGATTAAAAAAGGAAAGCTCCTTTTTTCGGAGCTTTCCTCTACCATTCATTTCATTCCTATTAGGATATCAACATCAACCGTAATATCGGCTGATTTCATCTCTTTCAGCAGGCTGACTCGATCTTTCGGCGCCGACCAGGCAAGCGGCGTCATCTTGAGAAGCCAGTGGATCGCCTGCTGGTCAAGCGTTTTAACATAGCGCAGCCTGACAGGACGGCTGTGTGCTGCATTTGCTGTAAAACGCTCAACTGCTGCCGTATTGGAATACGTGCGCCTTGGTGAATCAGTATATAAAAATTGCCTTAATTCTATTAAATAGTCGCTTCGCGGCACTACTTTTATGAGCATGCCATCATTCTTCAGCAGTCTATGAAACTCTGCATAATTGGACGGCGAAAAAATAGACAGAACAACATCAAATTGGCGATCATGAAAAGGAGCACGCGCCACATCGGCAACCGCCCACATCAGATCTTTGAATGCCTTAGAAGCTTTTAAGATCCCGTCCTTCGAAAGATCTATGCCGGTTCCTATCGCTGCTTTCCCTGCATAATCAAACCCGCAAAGCGCATTCAAATGAGAACCCTCACCGCAACCGCTGTCCAAGATGGTGAATGCCTCATGACCAGATTTGGGATGACTGATGAGCTCTGCAATCGCATCATGGAGCGGGTCAAAAAAACCACATTCTCCAATCAGCCTGCTCCTCGCTTCAAAAAGCTCGGCACCGTAACTGGTTTTGACCGGCTTCGTCAGAAAGTTCACGTAGCCGTGCCGAGATAGATCAAATGTATGTCCTCGTTCTGTACAAATCAAGCTTTTCCCTGATGCCGCATCCATAGAAGAATCGCAGAGCGGGCATCGAAACATGCTGAAATCAACTGTTCGCTTCATGATAAAAAACACCCCATTCATTCATTTTTAGATAAATGAAAAAGGCATAGACAAATAAACCTAGGCCTATCTCAAAAATTGGCCAGGTCTGGCAGTTTGTCTACACCTGTCATTATCTATAACGAATGAATTGGATAATCATGAAAAAAACTCCCTTTCTGCTGTATGGGTTTCCCCGTTTCCATCATACAACAAATATCCAGGAGCTGGAACCTTATAGTGAAGAAAAATCAGTACTGACATGCTGGTATCCCGCCAACATCATATCAGCATAGCAATCCAGCATGTTTTTCCTTTATTTTCTCATTTTAGAATATAAATTTTATTATTGTGAAAATAGTTAAAAAGGTTGATTTTCAAAAAGTGAAAGGATAAAATACTGCTATCATCTTAGAAAAAGACATTCTTGTATATGATCAGTAATATGGTCTGATTGTTTCTACCTAGTAACCGTAAAAAACTAGACTACAAGAAAGTTTGAATAAATTTGAACGAGTTGAAAAGGACAAGTTCTTTTCTGTTTGCTCTTATTTTTCACACTTTCTGCACTTCCAGAATTTGTGAAGGATAAGAGCTTTTTTTGTTTCCATAATAACCCTCATAGGAGTTGCTATCATGTACTTTTTACTAAACCTTGTCGGTCTCATTGTGATTATGGCAGTTGTATTCCTATGTTCTCCGCAGAAAAAGAAAATCAAGTGGCGCCCGATCATTACGTTAATTGTTCTGGAATTGCTGATTACTTGGTTTATGCTGGGAACAAAAGTCGGAAGCTGGGCCATCGGTAAAATCGGTGATTTCTTCACTTGGCTGATTGCTTGCGCCAGTGACGGTATCGCGTTTGCCTTTCCGTCAGTGATGGCGAATGAAACAGTAGACTTTTTCTTTAGTGCGCTTCTTCCAATTATCTTTATCGTCACATTCTTTGATATTTTAACGTATTTCGGCATTTTGCCTTGGCTGATTGATAAAATCGGATGGGTGATTTCAAAGGCTTCCCGCTTGCCGAAATTAGAAAGCTTTTTCTCTATTCAAATGATGTTCCTTGGAAATACCGAAGCACTTGCGGTCATCCGCCAGCAGCTTACGGTTTTAAGCAACAACCGCCTGCTCACATTCGGTTTAATGAGCATGAGCAGCATCAGCGGCTCCATTATCGGATCTTATCTTTCAATGGTGCCTGCGACATACGTGTTTACAGCCATTCCTTTGAACTGCTTAAACGCGCTGATTATCGCAAACCTGCTGAATCCTGTTCACGTGCCGGAGGATGAAGATATCATCTATACACCGCCTAAAGAAGAGAAGAAAGACTTTTTCTCTACGATTTCTAACAGTATGCTTGTCGGCATGAACATGGTTATCGTTATTTTGGCAATGGTGATCGGATATGTCGCATTAACGTCAGCAGTTAATGGCATTCTTGGCGTTTTCGTACATGGCCTGACCATCCAGACAATTTTTGCTTATCTGTTCAGTCCGTTCGCATTCCTGCTTGGACTGCCAGTGCACGATGCGATGTATGTTGCTCAGCTGATGGGCATGAAATTAGCAACGAACGAGTTTGTTGCGATGCTTGACTTGAAAAACAATCTCAAATCCCTTCCGCCTCACACCGTTGCGGTGGCGACGACATTCCTGACGTCCTTTGCAAACTTCAGTACTGTCGGCATGATTTACGGCACGTACAATTCGATCCTTGACGGAGAAAAGTCAACGGTCATCGGGAGAAACGTGTGGAAACTGCTCGTCAGCGGAATTGCGGTATCTTTATTAAGTGCTGCGATTGTCGGCCTGTTTGTGTGGTAGAAACATTGAGCCATATCCCTTTTCGGATATGGCTCTTTTCATTATTGATAAATAGAGGCTGGCACCTGCACATCCCGGATTCCCGCTGCATAAGGCCCCAAGTCATACTGGCCGAAGACGATGGCGATCCCGTTTGCCGTAAAGTAAAACATTGTGTCTCTGTTTAGGGTTATATCCTCTTTCTTTACATCAGAGAAAAACAGCACATCGTGTTTTTTGATATAGCTATATAGGTAATCTCTCGTTTTGCTGACTTTTGTTTTGGTGTTCAGAATCTGATCCAGCGTCACCCGCTTTTGTGCTTTCAAGTCATAGTTGAAGGACTGGACAGACGTTAGACCGTGGGCGCCCCCTGAATAGATATAATTGAGTGTTTGAATGCTGAGCTTGCCTGCCGCATTGTATTTGACGCTGAAGGATGTTTGATATTCCCGTTTTAAAGCCCTGCTGTTCGCCTGCTTTTTTGTTTTTCAGGTATTCCTGATACGATTGTTCATGTAGGCTTTCAGCTCTTGATTGATTTTCTTTTCAAACGCGGCATTCCCGACGTGATGCACTTGTGGATACGTTAACTCCTTGATCTTTTTGTACGTATGGGTGCTGACAGTCGGTGTTTTCGCTTGAACTGCTTTTAAAGATGGGGCCGCATATGCAAATACAGAAAAAAGCAAGACTGCAATGCCCGCGGCTTTCAGCATGTTATTCCATTTCATACAATCTACTCCTTTGATGTCGTTGTTTATCATTCCCTTATTTAAGCAATACACACTTTTATAGACTGATTAAATCGAAAGAAGTTTCTAGGTCTAACAGCATGATTTTTCCAATAAAAAAAGAGACACAGGATGTCTCTTTTTTTACTGTTTGCGCCCAGAAATCGCTTCATGAAGGGCTTGTGCCAAATCTGTATTTCCGAACATCTCTAATACCGCAATGACAGTCTGGTCCGGAATGTGCTCTGCTTCGTGTTTTGGCACGACCAGATCGTCCATGGTTTTTTTCAAGCTTTCATTCAGCTTTTGCTGCGGATACGCTTTGGCGTACAGCTCCATCGGATCAAGATCATGGTTCACGCACCACTGGGCAAACACCAAAATCATCATATTTTCATCGCGTTCGTAAGCTTCAGTGAGCTGTTTTTCGTTCATTTGTCATGCTCCTTATGAAAAGTATCTTCCTTAAAGATACAGGAGCCGATCAAATTCGTCTATCCCAATGGCGATGAGCAGCAACCGCATCGATAAATGCCTTGCTGAAAGCGGTGTAGTCAGGTTCATCTTTAGCCGTTACGATGCCTAGCCCCTCTGTTGTCCCGACAGAGGATTGAAGAAGGTCAATTCCTTCATTTGCCGCACCGATCGCCTTGTAGTGATTGTAAGCTTCTCTGATAAACGCCATCGCTTGTTTGTTGTCTTTTAACTCCAGTCCTCCTGCGGCATAGACGGCATCATACAGAACAGAATCAACCGTCAGGAACGTGCCGCTGGCCTCAAGCTGCTGTCCGCTGCCGCTTGTCATATACCCCAGATTTTGACTGATGATATCCACTGTGATTCCTTCTTGCTTTAAGGCTTCCAGTACTGTTTGCAGCTCTTTTTCATGAAATCCGTTTCCGGCGAGTACAGCGACTTTTCTTGTTGACGCGGTTTTCACTGTACGGGCTTGGCTTAACGCAGGCGAAGTAAGAATTTCTTTAGATGCTTTACGCTTCGCGGGCGCCGCCACGCCTACTCCTTTGGCGATTTCTTCTGCTAAATCTGCATCGACATTGCTGAAGACATCAACGACCTGCCGCTGTACGTCTTTGCTTTTGACCTTCCCGACCTCGAAGCAGAAAGCAGAAATGATGTGCTGTTTCTCCACAGGAGACATGCTGTTCCAGAAAAGCTTCGCCTGTGAGTAATAATCGTTGAAGCTGTCGCTTCGCTGGCGGATTTTTTTGCCCTCGACTTTTTCCTGATAGTGGACGTAGCCGCCTTCTTCAGCTGTCGCAGGCGACGGATCATTGTTTTGCAGTGAGTTTTTATGATAAGCGACAGGTCCCTTATTGATCGTCATCCGGTGATAGCCGTCGTATTGGTTGTTATGGAATGGACAGACCGGCCGGTTAATCGGAATCTCATGGAAGTTCGGGCCGCCAAGACGGATGAGCTGTGTATCCGTATAAGAGAAAAGCCGCCCCTGCAATAGCGGGTCATTGGTAAAATCGATGCCCGGCACGACATTTCCCGGGTGGAATGCGACTTGTTCTGTTTCCGCAAACACATTATCCTGATTGCGGTTCAGCGTCATTTTTCCAATGATCTTCACCGGCACAAGCTCTTCCGGCCACAGCTTAGTTGGGTCAAGAATATCAAAATCAAACTTGAATTCATCTTCCTCATCAATCATCTGCACGCCGAGCTCGTATTCAACCTTGCCGCCGTTTTCAATTGTTTCCCACAGGTCACGGCGGTGGAAATCTGGATCTTTCCCGGCAATTTTTTGCGCTTCATCCCATACGAGAGAATGCACGCCGAGCACCGGCTTCCAGTGAAATTTCACGAAACGTGCCTTTCCTTGTTCATTGACAAAACGGAACGTGTGAACGCCGAAGCCTTCCATCATTCTGTAGCTGCGCGGGATGCCTCTGTCAGACATCGTCCACATCACCATGTGGGCAGACTCAGGGTTATTGGCGACAAAATCCCAAAATGTATCGTGAGCAGTCGCAGCCTGAGGCATTTCATTGTGTGGCTCAGGCTTAAACGCGTGAACCAAATCCGGAAATTTGATTGCGTCCTGAATGAAAAACACCGGAATGTTATTTCCCACAAGGTCATAGTTTCCTTCTTCAGTATAAAATTTTGTCGCAAAGCCTCTGGCATCCCGCACCGTGTCTGCGGAGCCTTTAGAACCCGCAACCGTAGAAAAACGGACAAATACCGGTGTCTTCACCGAAGGGTCCTGAAGAAATTTGGCCCGTGTGTATTCCGTCATTGGTTCGTAAACCTGAAAAAAGCCATGCACGCCAAATCCGCGCGCATGCACAACGCGCTCCGGAATCCTCTCATGGTCAAAGTGCGTCATTTTCTCCCGGAAATGAAAATCCTCCATCAGCGTCGGGCCGCGAACCCCGGCTTTTAACGAGTGCTCATCCTCTGACACTCGCAAGCCTTGGTTTGTCGTCATTTTCTTCCCGCTGTTATCGGTCCTGTACTGCTCAAGCTGCTCGTCCTTTGAGTGTTCATTTACACGTTTGTTTTGGTCATCACTCATGTCTGCTCCCCCTTTTTAAAACGAAACATTCTACAGCACATTTACCCGTGGCGTTCTTCATATAAACTGCTAATCCGCTCATTAGGATTTTTGGTCTACATATAAATATGCGGTCATACACATTTGAAATAAGCCTTCTTCACAGAAAGAAAGGATGGAAGCGCTTACCAAAAAAGCTGTTGAATAGGGGAGGTCATATCATGCTTGCCATACTCGGTTTTGTGATGATGATTGTCTTTATGTACCTTATTATGTCTAACCGGCTTTCCGCTCTTATTGCTTTGATTGTCGTTCCTATTGTGTTTGCCCTGATCAGCGGATTTGGCAAAGATCTCGGCGAGATGATGATTCAGGGCGTTACAGACCTCGCCCCTACCGGTATCATGCTGTTATTCGCCATCCTGTATTTCGGCATTATGATTGACTCAGGCCTGTTTGATCCTCTCATTGCCAAAATCTTATCGTTTGTCAAAGGAGATCCGTTAAAAATCGCCGTAGGCACAGCGGTTCTGACCATGACCATTTCGCTGGACGGAGATGGGACAACAACCTATATGATTACCATTGCAGCGATGCTGCCTCTCTACAAACGGCTCGGCATGAACCGTTTGGTGTTAGCGGGAATAGCGATGCTTGGTTCGGGGGTTATGAATATTATCCCGTGGGGCGGGCCGACTGCGAGGGTTTTGGCTTCCTTAAAATTGGACACGTCAGAGGTCTTTACACCGCTGATTCCCGCTATGATCGCCGGCATTCTCTGGGTGATCGCCGTTGCTTATATCCTCGGAAAGAAAGAGCGGAAGCGGCTCGGCGTCATTTCGATTGATCACGCACCGTCTTCCGACCCGGAGGCCGCACCGCTCAAGCGTCCCGCTCTTCAATGGTTTAACCTGCTGCTGACTGTCGCTCTGATGGCCGCACTGATCACCAGCCTGCTGCCGCTCCCTGTTCTTTTTATGACTGCGTTCGCCGTTGCCTTGATGGTTAACTATCCAAATGTCAAAGAGCAGCAGAAACGAATCTCGGCGCATGCGGGTAATGCGTTAAACGTTGTCTCAATGGTGTTTGCTGCGGGCATATTCACAGGCATTCTCTCCGGCACAAAAATGGTGGATGCCATGGCGCATTCTCTCGTTTCACTCATCCCTGATGCCATGGGCCCGCACCTGCCGTTGATCACTGCGATCGTCAGCATGCCCTTCACCTTTTTCATGTCGAATGACGCCTTTTACTTCGGTGTCCTTCCCATCATCGCCGAAGCCGCTTCCGCTTACGGAATAGACGCCGCTGAAATCGGGAGGGCCTCCTTGCTGGGGCAGCCTGTGCATCTGCTCAGCCCGCTTGTGCCTTCCACCTATCTATTGGTAGGAATGGCAGGCGTCAGCTTTGGCGACCATCAAAAATTCACTATTAAATGGGCCGTGGGAACAACGATTGTGATGACCATTGCGGCGCTTTTGATTGGGATTATTTCTTTCTAAATGTATGAGCTTGATCGTAGCATTGAGTGAGTACGTGATTTACAGAGGGGAGAAGATCAAATAGGATATTATGAGTGAATAGAAGATTCATGCCAACAACTTCTCATTACAATCATAAGAGCCTGCTATATTGCAGCAGGCTCTTTCACATTTGGCATTATTTTTTTGTATAGCGCACCCAGTCATAATGAGCGTATAGCGGATTTACACCATTGTAGGAGCCAAGCCATTCATCGACACCCGTGCCATTCCACAAGTTCATCATGATCTTTCCAGGTGTTGTCGGAATTTGGTTTGTTGCAGTATGTTTTAATTGCCCGTCGACATACCATTTAATAGAGTTTGGCTGCCAATCGAATGCATACGTATGATAGGCATTGGCTGCATCAAACCCGAGATCAACAATCTTCTCATGGTTTCCTGCACCATTTGTATAATAGTTAAATTGAACCTTCGTTGTGTCTTTTCCTAAAAATTCGATATCAATCTCATCCCAAGGAGTTCCATCTGTTGGACCTGTGTAAGTGAAGAACGATGAAACGATCCCTGTGTTTTTAGCTGGTTTCATTCTGACTTCATAAAGTCCATAGCCATATGTTTGAACAGAACGGTTTTCCCCGCAGTCAAACTTGTTATAAGCTGGGCTTGTTAGCGCTAAACGCATTTCACCCAATGACGTCATTGATACGTTATTAGCCCGCCACGTGCAGTTGAACATATTTCCATTCGAATAACCATCTGCTTTTTGCCAAAAACCGGAGTTATAGCCGTTAAAAGGGTCAAAAAACGATCCACCTGTTTGAGCTGAGGCAGTAGCAGTGACTGCAAACAAACTCATAAACAATCCAGTGACAAGAAGCAGCAACACTCGTTTCAGATAAGGCATATTGGCATTCCCCTTTCATTGAAAGCGTTTTCTATGTTGATCTTACATGATTCTTTTAAAAGGGAACATCGGTCAAAATAATGATAATATCGAATCTTACTAACTTGAATCCTGTAACTATCATCATCTTCCCTCTGAAAAAAATAAAAACCTAAATTACCATCAGCACAGACAGAGATGATCCGCACTCATTGCAATTTAGGTTTTGCCTGCTTTATCAGTAACAATCCTACCATTTTCATATGTGAATGTAAGAAAAAGTGAACACAAGGAAACACAAATGTCAGCGCTCTCATTATGCTTGTTTAACTACCCTTTCTATGTGAATGGTTAAATACAGCAGCTCGTCACTTGTGAGCTTGTGCTCATACTCCCGCTCAATGTAGGTTTGGATTTTCTTCGTGCATTCATACGCGCGATGATACTTTTCTTTCACTGTATCCAGCAAAAAATCGTCCTGGCTTTCCATGTGAGTGCCGTTAAATAGACGCTGCGCGAAAAACTTTAAGTGGGTGACGAACCGATAATAGTGAAGCGATTCTTCGTTGAATTCAATCTTAAAATGGTATTTTACAATACTCAAAATCTCTTGCATGACTTTTGTAATGTTGATAATATTGGGCATCTCTTCATTCAGCTCGGCATTTACAATATGCAGAGCAATAAAGCCTGCTTCATCCTCTGGCAGAGACACACCAGTCTTGTTTTTTACCATAACCAACGCTTCTTTGCCGATCGCAAATTCGTCTTTGTAGAGCCGTTTTGTTTCCCACAGCAAGGCGTTTTTGATATCAAGCCCTTTCTGGTTGCGCTGGATGGCAAAGTTAATATGGTCGGTCAGCGACACATAGATGCTGTCGTTGAGCTTTTTGCCGAGCTGTAATTTTGCGTAGCTGATAATCTCTTCGGATACTTCCATACACTCGATCGGTATATCATACAAAAGGGTTTTGAACTTTTCTGATACATCCTTGTTATCGAGCGTGAACACTTTCTCAATGCGGGCTTCATCGACATCATCGCCGGACTTTTTCTGAAACGCGAGCCCCCTGCCCATGACGACCAATTCTTTCCCCTGTTCATTGACCACGCTGATCACATTATTGTTGATCACCTTCGCAATTTTCATGGCATGTCCCTCCAAATCTACTAAGAACAGACTATATCTTGATTGTACATTCTTTTTGTACTAGGTCAATATCATCAGGGAAAGACGGAAGCTGGTCAGTACAATTCACTCCGTACCTGCTGCCCGGGCTGTTTTTGAAGCAGCGCCTCCAGATGGCGTTCAAATGATGCCTTGTCAGCTTTCTGCTTTTTGACAATGCTGTTCATGATTTTAATGCTTTCAGCACTGTATTGTGTATATTGTTTTTTCAGCTGATCCAGCTGCTGTCTTGTCTTCTTCGCGTTTTTCGGTGTGACTTGGTTGATGAGTTTGATCATACTGTCTGCGGTCTCAAAAAAACCGGCTCTATTTTCTGTCAGCTGCTGAATTTCGATGCGGCTCATATCTTGATTACGCGTTTTTTGAAGCAAGGCAACCGCCTCGCTGTTTTGTTTTTTGAGCGATTTGTTCTCAAGCTTAATCGATTCGAGATTCTCCTTCGCAATGTCTGCTTCTTCTTCAGTCATGCTGATTCGCACGAAGTATTCTGGATTGCCGATTCCATAATCAAATGCTTCGCTCACTTGTATCATGGAACTGAACACAATGGCCAGCTGCCTGTCGCTTGCGAGGGCTTGGAAATCCTGCTTTTTCTTACTGCTCATCGGTTTGGCTGCGGTTTGTTTTACTGTCTTTTGATCACAGTCTGCGAACATCTGAGCCTCACCTTCACTTTCGCATGCGCTCATCACAAGAACTGTGACCAGCAGGCTTATACACAAGCCTATTCGCCTCATGCTCTGTCTCCTCTCTGCTGAATCCCTTCTGGAAAATACCATAAAATATAGTTAAATGGTACCAGATGCACCTAACCCCAGCAATAAATCAAAAGTATGATTTGAAGCGAAAAAACATAAATATTTTGTAAAAATTGACGTGCATTCCATTCTTTTCAGGCCCATTTCTCGTACAATAGAAGTATCGTTACCGGAGAGGGGCTCTGATGATGAAACGTTTTACGAAACAAGAAAACAGCTGGGTGTTATATGACTGGGCAAATTCAGCTTACTCAATTGTCGTGACCACCGCGGTATTTCCGTTATTTTATAAATCAGCAGCTGCGGAAAGCGGTGTCAGCGCCGCTCAATCGACTGCCTATCTGGGCTATACCATTGCGATTTCAACGTTTATTCTTGCGATGCTCGGCCCTATTTTAGGCACAATCGCCGACTATGAAGGGTGCAAGAAAAAGTTCTTCGGTTTCTTTGTGTCAGCCGGTGTCGCCAGCACCGCGATGCTCGCCTTTATCCCTAGTGAACATTGGCTGCTATTGTTGCTGTTTTATACGGTATCGGCTATCGGTTTTTCCGGCGCCAATGTGTTTTATGATGCCTTTCTCGTGGACGTCACGCCTGAGAAGCGGATGAATCTCGTCTCGGCACGGGGTTTTGGCTTAGGATACATTGGAAGCACGATTCCATTTATCATCAGTATTGCTGTCATCCTGCTCGCACAAGCAGAGACTATTCCAGTGTCTGTATCGGCCGCAAGCCAGCTGTCCTTCTTCATAACGGCTGCCTGGTGGGGGCTGTTCACCATCCCAATGATTAAACATGTCCATCAACGCTATTACATCAAAAAAGAACCTCATATTGTCATCAACAGCTTTAAGCGGCTCGGCCAAACGATGAAACGGATCAGGCAATACCGGGCACTTTTCCTCTTCTTGCTCGCTTATTTCTTTTATATCGACGGAGTCGGCACGATTATTACGATGTCGACATCCTATGGATCAGATTTAGGGATCGGCTCCTCAAGCCTTCTGATCATCCTATTTGTCACCCAGGTAGTCGCCGCGCCGTTTTCGATTATATACGGAAAACTGGCAGAACGCTTCACGGGGAAGACCATGCTGTACGTCGGGATCGTCATTTATATGATCGTCTGCGTGTATGCCTATTTTATGGAGACAACGCTTGATTTCTGGATACTGGCTATGCTTGTCGCCACCTCGCAAGGCGGTATTCAAGCCCTAAGCCGTTCCTATTTCGCCAAGCTTGTGCCAAAGCGCCACGCCAATGAATTCTTTGGCTTCTACAACATTTTTGGAAAATTCGCCTCAATTATGGGGCCGCTGCTCATTGCCGTTACCGCCCAGCTGACCGGTAAATCCTCGACTGCGGTGTTCAGCCTGATCATTTTGTTTGTGATTGGTATTGTGATTCTTGCCTTTGTTCCCGAGGAAACCAGCACAGATGTCAGCCAGCAGCAAAATGACCTGCCCCTTTAACTGGGAGCAGGTCATTCATCATTTATTCGCTTTATTCACCTTCAGCTGTTTCCCTTTGACGGTTGTGTTCTTCATCACTTTGAGAACATGAGGGCCTTTACCATTTAAAATCTCAACGTATGAGGCGTTATCCATGATCGTGATGATGCCGATGTCGTCAGCTGACACACCGTCAATTTTGGCAATCGTTCCTACAAAATCAACGGCTCTGATTTTCTTTTTCTTTCCGCCGTTAAAATACAGCTTCATAATGTCTTTATTCAGCTCTTCGCTTTTGTCCTTTTTGCTTTCCGGACGGTCATTCAGTTTAGCTAGAAATTCTGGTTTCTTCCTTGCCACTTCCTCTTGAGAAGGTGCTTCTATTTTTTGGATTTCAAATCCGATATATTCTTCAATGTCGGCTAAAAACCGTTTTTCGAAGGCCGTGACAAACGAAATGGCCTTTCCTTTGTTCCCTGCGCGTCCCGTTCGGCCCGTGCGGTGGACATAGCTTTCTTTTTCAAGCGGCAGATCATAGTTGATGACAAGGGAGATATTTTCAATATCAATCCCGCGCGCGGCGACATCCGTCGCCACTAAGTAACGGTACTCGCCACGTTTAAATTCATTCATGACGTCGAATCGGTCTTCCTGAATCATTCCGCCGTGAATTTTATCGCATGGATATCCCAAGTCATCCAATTCATCGGTCAGCTGATTGACGTGCTCCTTCGTTCGGCAGAAAATGATGCAGCTGTCGGGATTCTCCGTCATCAGCACATCTTTCAGCAATGAAAACTTATTCTCTTCTCTTACTTGAATCACCGCATGTTCAATATTTCTTGTGGTTAGGCCGGCCGCTTTGACCTCGATATGCTCGGGGTTTTGCATATATTGACGGCTCAGCTTCTCGATATCCTGCGGAAGCGTCGCTGAAAACAGCATCGTCGTACGCTCAGTCGGCAGATGCTTGATAATCGCCTCCACCTGCTCAATGAAGCCCATATTCAGCATCTCATCCGCTTCATCAATGACCAAATAAGAGAGACGATCCAACGGCAGCGTGCCTTTTTCGATATGATCCAGAACACGTCCCGGCGTGCCGACAACAATGTGGCTTTTTTGCTTAAGCTCAGCTTTTTGTTTATCAAAGGAGGATTTTCCAAATACGGCTGTCGCTTTGATCCGTTTAAATCGTCCGATGTTCGTGATATCTTCCTTTACTTGCACCGCAAGCTCACGGGTCGGTGTTAAAATAAGCGCCTGCGGCTTGTTTTCATCCCAATTCGCCAGCTCACAGAGAGGAATCCCGAACGAAGCCGTTTTCCCGCTTCCTGTCTGTGATTTGACGACAAGATCCTTTCGTTCAAGGGCAGCGGGGATCACACTCTGCTGCACCTTGGTCGGTTCTGTATATCCCAGTCCTTCCAATGCTCGTAAAATGTCATGACTGATTTGATAGTTTTTAAAATGACTCATGTATAAACTCCTGTCTCTTGCAGATGTTCTCATTATACTCTAATTGACCAAGGCATATGTGTTTTGTCGAAAAATGATGTATTAAAAGCCAGCGATTCCCTGGCGTTTTAGCTCCTGAACAGCCAATCGCGCCAGTGCGTCGGCCCCCGCGCGATTCGGGTGCAGCGTATCTCCATCCATATAAAGCCCGAGTGTTCTTTCCGGACCGATCGATGTAAAGTATGCCGAGCTGAGGACATTTAAGTCAATGAGATATGTTTTTTCCTCTTCGGCCAAAGCTAAAATAGAGGCCCTGTACCATCTGTTTACAGACGAATGGATGCCTTCAGAAGTAAAATCGGTTGCCCGGCCCTGAGGCGTTGATAGGATGACGTCCGCTCCTTTCGCTTTTACCTGACGAATCATATCACGCATCACCTCTTTAAACTCCGCTTCAGATTCTTTATGCTTCGGATTTGTGTCATTAATGCCAAGCTGCAACATAAAATAATCTCCGGGTTTAATATACTTCAGAATCGCCTCAAGCTGTCCATCATTTCTGAACCCTCTCGCGATCTGCCCGCCAGACGCCATGTTTCTCACTTGAAAGGTGTGTTTATCGATATAGTGAGGCAGCATCTGCCCCCAGCCCGCCTGCTTGCTGCTGTTGAGCGGATAATAATTGCACACCGTCGAGTCGCCGCCGACATAAATGGTTCGATTCGTTACCGGCTGATCAGACAATTTCTTTATTTTCAAGGCGCTGAGCGTAAAAGCGGTGCCTGCCTTTCCCTCTGTCACCAGCAGATTCAGCTGCCCGTCGGTGACGGGAATTTGGAACGTATCCTCCGCGCCATCCCCTGTCATATTGATGACCTGAAACACGCCCTCCGCTGCCACACTGGCCCTTGCCGTATTGCCAAGCGTCACCTTCACCTCATAAAGGCCATTCGGGAGATCAACATTAAACGTGTTATTGCTTTTCGTCCCATACGCTAAAAACTGAACCGCATCACTCTTCACACCAGCCCCGGATGCCGCCACATCCCTCATATTCTCCGGTGTTTGAAAACCGTAGCCCTTTGACCGGTCATACCGATCAGACGCCCTGACACCAATATAACCAGGCTCCATCGAACCGCTTCCAAAGTCAAACTGATACACCTTCGGCTCCGCCGCCTTCACATTCTCAATCCCGCCAAAACACAGCATCAGCATCATCACAAAAACCGCTGCCATCCATTTTTTCATCAAGACTCCCCCTCTATGAAAACGAATACATTAATGCATACTCGGTGATTGTTTCTTTATGATGACTGAATTAAGAAAAAAATTGCGTTGAGGAATAAAAATGAGGGGAGAGTCTCAAGAAGGGGAAAATCAGTGTGACTTCTTGTCACACTTGATCACATCCCAACCTCCGCAATAGAAGCTTATTTGGTTTTCTTCGTCATACACATAATAACGGAGTCTTTCCCATTGATCGTCAGTCGGTACAATCTCCAATGCAACCGAATCGATGGATTCAAGGTCATCCAGCTTTGATGCACTAATGTTTTCAAACCGCAATTGAATGTCACAGGTTTGAGCAGATCGTTTTCATTCAAACACAGGAATATGAATATAACGATCATCTTCTTTCATATAGAAAGAAAACTCGTTTAATGTAAATGGACCTGTATCCTCATCAGAAAGATGCTGTTTCAATTTCTCGTATTGTGTGATATTCAAATGAATTCCCTCTATTTATATGATTCACCGCCAATCATATAAATGTCCACAGCATCGTATTCAAACCATATGATCCGTTCGCCTGAGTCCGTTAGGCATTGGAGCTTCCCTTCTGAAAAATAGCTTTTATCCGGTTGAGGATCAGTGATCAGAAAAACATCATCATTGATGGAAGCTAGCAGAAAGAGAAAATCTGCAATATCCCGGTCTGCTTCCTGTAATATGGATTGGAAATGGAATTCCCTTTTGGCCAGCTTCGTCACCTTGTAAGCATGACCTTCAAAATACTCGGACAGGTCTTCTATAAATGAACCAGTCGTTATTACCTGTATCATGATTCGATCGTAGGCAAGCCCTGCCCAAAAACGATAAAACGACTCTGCATCTTCAAGTTCGCATGCCATAACGGTTTGGTCAGGCTTAAGCTCGATCATGTCCAAATTGCCAATACTGCTTATAGAGGTTATTTCCATAAAATCTTCCCCTTATCAGTTGGATAGCGCAACGCAAATCTCTTGTCTGACTTGTTCATACAAGAGAATGTGATGATACAGATCCTTATCGTTTTTGATCATATCCGGAAGTATGTCAGGATACAGCTCAAAAAAGCTTTTCTCCAACGAACGCCGCTGATGCCGGGGTATCCTTTTATTCGCCAGCACATAATCCAAACTGCCAGCAACAAGCATAAAAAACTCATAGATTTCCGCTTCAAAGCCGTACAATTCATCAGGGTACTGCTTTTCTTCAAGCTCTCGCTGTCTTTTTCTCAGTTTTTGAAGCACGTTGATCCTCTCCCTTCCGCAATAATCTCATTTATTTCGAAACAGAATAGGCGGATCATTATCTATCGCCTCCAACAGCTCTTCACCAAACACAGTGATTGCACATTTCCACGGGTCTCCCAAAAGTCCCCAGGAGAAGTCCTGATGAAAAAAGAAATAATAGTCTCCATTTGGAAATACGGGAACAGGCCATTCGCCAAATTCATCCTTAGGCATTGCCTGATGAGGACTAAAGGTATATCCGTCATGCTGCCAATCTAGTGCGTACATTACATCGTTCTTTCCAGTACCTAATTGAAATGCTTTTAAAATAGAAGTCTCTAAATCACTTAGCACTCCGCTCACATCATTATGACCAGCTTTACTGCTCATCGCGCTTGAGATATCAAACACTCGATATGGATCAGGCGGGATGATGTGATGACATCTGCTTCCGGGCTTCCATTTTATGATCTTGTTCACTTCTGACCAGATGCGGTCTTGTTTTGTCTGACTTAAAGCGCGCCAATTCATCATAATCTCATCCCTACACCTTATTGGATATCCTGCTTATAAACACCAGAAGAGGCCACTGCGTAAACAGCGTAACTTGTCAGTTTCAGCTGTTGAACATCTAGGCCTTCACCGTTCGAATCACAGCATGTTATCTCTTCCATCTCTTGACTCACATCGGCAGAAATCAAATAAAGAGACGACTTAAGGTCTGCACTGTAACAATTGAACGTCCCAACCAAAAAACCTTCTTCGGATATCGCGAGCTGATCAAATGCTTCTGAGTCCGGCTCTTTATCCGACAGAATCCACACCCGTCTCACGACCGTTTCATCAAATGCGGCAATGACTGCATCTCCGTAATACAGCATATAAATCAAGCCGTTTTTTTCTGCAAGTCCATAACAATCATCTACAGCAGGCGCATCCATTTCTTCAAGCTTTCTATCAATGTGTATTTCCTTCTGCTGACCATCTAACGTAAAACACCACACACTATGGCCGTTGGGATTCTCATCATGATAAATCCCTTCATCACATAAACCGACCCAAAGCTGTTGTTTCTAATCCAAAAGACAGCAGGAAACCCCTGAAGGCAAGTGAAAAACACTTTTCACCCTTCCCTCTTCTGAAAAAACCTTTACCTTCGGCTCGTACGATTCGTAATAAACGAAGACATAGCCATCTGCACATTGTTGAAAGAGCAGAATATCACTGTATGAAATCTGCTCTTTCACTCTAAAATCCCGAACATCACCGGAAGGATCATAGATTGTAATGGTGATACCACCTTTCAACCCTTTTCCAATGTAGACACGCCCCTGTGGATCAGCATGGAAAAAACAATCTTGGGTGTTCTCGTTGATGATTTTATTCAATTTTAATTTTTTCATTGGTTATGCTCCTAGGTTCGAAATGAAATGATAAGAATAAACCATTTATTAGCTATTAGTAACGGACAACCTAGTTTCATTAATCGTTTTGGGATAAATCTACTTTCCAATTCAGCCTTAAATCATTTAGTGTTTAATTGGTATGCATAAAACGATTGATCATCAAAGCGAACTGTTTCAGCTTCTATAGCAATCAGCATTCTGTTCATGTCAATAAGAAAGTTAGCATTTGATTGATACTCCGGAATTATAGAATTTGATAGATTCCCGATTCCTTCTGGATGATAACTCATCTCAAATACTTGCCAATTGTATTCTTCCGGATCTATTTTTTCCAATCTCATGTCGCCAACATCTGCACTATAATAAGCGGATGCCACATTTTGAAATGAAATTTTATGCGTATATTCACCTTCATCTTCAAAAACCTTAATATCAAGTGAGAGTTCTTTTTTAAACACATTAAAATCTAAATGAAGGACACTGCACCCCTTATCTATATAATCAACCCATTCATTAATCGTTTGATACATTGTCATCCCCTGCCTCTTTTTAAACAATAACGCCTTGCCACCAAGCAGAAAACAAATTACTCCGTATATTGTTTGATCCAATCATTTAAATCATCTGTTGAATGCAAATAAGTTTCTGATGAATCTTTCAAATCAATCCCACTTAGAAGGATTAACATATCCCAGACTCTATCGTCTTCTACTTCGGGGTCATCCGCATAAACATAAGTTCCAGCCCAATCCGACACTTCTTCTCTTGTTGTTTGTCCATTTAAGACACTTTTGATTTTATTTATGCATTCTATTAGATTTGTCTCGCTCAATTTGATCACCACGTATTCAAGTACTAAATGATTTTTTATTAGTATGCAAAGCACCGTACTGATATTTAGATATTGAAGCTTTTTCCGTAAAAGATATGTTCCAAAAGGTTTCCAATCTACCAATAAACAAGCTCACATCCGTATTCCGTGTGCAATATACATAAACCAAACTGGCACTTAGGCTCAACCAAAATAAAACTATGATTGAGAATCCCTTCATCGAACTCAATACACTCCAATAAGCAGTCAAGGTGCTCGAGACATTTTCCAAAAGAACAAACTAACGCACCAATTTCGCTGCTGTATTGATGAAACAGCAGAACGTCCCGGTCATCGTAAGCAACATATGACTGAGATATTTTCCAGATCAGCTGTTTCGCTTCCGTTTTTTCGAGGGCATCAACCTCACGGGTGTTGGCTGGTATTGAATTTGATAAAACCAGCTCAAGCAATTGCCTGCTTTGCGCCAGATCAGCAAAACGATAAGTGAAGCCTCTTTCTGCACAAGGGACTAGTTTTTCTTTGATTTCGCTCATCAATAAACGTCTTTTATTCTCGGCGAGTTTTTCGATCAATCTTTTTTGCATGAGCCGCATTCCCTCCGCTGTCAATTTCTCAACTTCTTTTAAATTGATTCATCATTCTCTTGTTTTCGTTGTCGTTCATGTTTAGATTTGTTCTAAAAAAGCTTGTATCGCTTATCGATACAAGCTTTATCTTCAACTGCTTAAAACTCACCCAGTGGGCTTTTCACAAAACGCTGGGAACCTTTTTGGCAAATCCTCTTCATCCCAATCAATTCTATATTTTTAGATTCTTTTGTCATACAAATAAGAGAGGATGGTAACATCTCTTATTTAATGTTCCATCAATAAATGCCCCATTTTTATCCAATGCAGAAATTATTTATAATTAAGGAAGTTTAGAAGGATTTTTTGTATTTTCAAGATTTAATTTTAAAGCGGTCACAAAAGACTCTAGCTTTTCTTCATTACAATTAATTTCGAACAAGTTGGAGTTCGACTTACTTTCTTTATAATCATCAAATATAATTTTAATCTTAATTCTGTAATTTCCGTTTTCTTGATCAATACTAAGAAATAAGAATGGTTCAATAGTCTCTAAACTGATACTGTCTTGATTTCCTTTTATCATAGTTTCGATCCCAGATATCAACACCTTATATTCACTTTCTAATAAAACAGCAGAAAAATCGCGAACGACGGCTTTCTTATTTTCCAACAATTCAAATACAGATAAAATAAATGGATCATCGTCCAACTCTTGATACCTTCTCGGTGTTAATTCAAGTTCTATACAATCATCTTTTATTTTGGCCATATTTCCTCCTCATTTAAAGTTTAAGTGAGGGTAGTTGTCATCCCCCCCTCGCTTAACCTTATTAACGCCTTCTCTTAGATTTATTTCCTTTTCCGTGTGTATGGAATACGTGTTTAGAACCCTTAGCTCTTGAACTTCCATAAGCTGTGATTACTTTACCCCTTTTATTTAAAACAACTGTAGCTTTTTTTCCAACATATTTCGTTGCCCCATTAGGTTGTTTTATTACTTTTTTAGGGCTTCGCACAGCATTCAGTTTGGCCCTTAAATTGACTCCACGGCCTCCATTTCTTCCTATAGATTGATTAAGTCCATGTCTTGTATGACCTGTGATTTTAACTGCCTTCTTCGTAAACTTATAGGCGCGACTAGCACCCTTAAATATCTTCCCAGGACCAAAATTAGAAGCAGCTGCCCAAGCAGCACCTTTCCATCCTTTACCTGATTTATATGCCTTATATCCATCATAGGCTGCAAATCCGGCATTTACCACAAGCCATACCCAATGCCCGTCCGGATCAACATTCATCACTGGGTTATTATTTCCATAAGCATACCCATTCTGATCCAATGAATCTCCGTCGCTGCCCGGGTCTGGGTCGAGCGATAGGAACACGCCGTTTCTTGGCTCGTAGTAGCGGGCCATGAGATAGTACAGGCCGGTTTCTTCGTCGTATTGGTAGCCTGCGTAGCGGTAGCGATTGTCTTTTACTTCGTCGCTTGCTTCGGTTTTTGTTGGATTTCCCCATGCGTCGTATTGATACTTGGCAACGGTTTTTCCAGTGCTGTCTGAGATCGCGATGATGTCGCCGTGAGCGTTGTAGTGATAGAAATATTTCTTACCATTTTCTGTGTAGGATAACAGCTGGCCGCTGTCTCCGTACGTGTATGATTTTGTGACGTTGTTGTCCGCGTCTGTTTCATACAAGACGTTCAAGCTGTCTCCGTCGTAGAAGTAGTTCGTGACTTTTCCGTTGACGGTTTTTTGGATTCTGTTTCCTTTTTCGTCATACTTATATGTTGCGAATGGCTTGTCTTCGCCTTTTTTGGTAACGGCGGTCAGGTTATCTTCTGCATCCCACGTATATGTGAATTTGCCGTCGGATGTGCGGTTGCCGTTTTTATCGTAAGAGATGCTTTCATCATTGACTTTTGTCAGCTGGTTCATGATGTTGAAGGAAGCGTTCACCGTTTTGCTTGAGCCGTCTTTTATAGTTGTAACGGTTTTCCGGTTTCCGAATCCATCATATGTGTATTCAATAACAGTACCGTCTTCATGGGTTTCTTTGACAAGCTGATTCAGCTTCCCATACTCATATTGCACCTTGCCGCTTGCTGAGCTGTTTATCGTTGTGCGGTTGCCGTTGGCATCATATTCATAGCTTTCCGTCAGAATGTCTCCGCCGTTTTTGTCACCGATATGCAGCGAGCTTACAAGGTTTCTTTCGTCATATGAAAAACTTGTTCCGCCGCCGTTGCCCGTAATAAAGGTTTGGACGTTTCCATTTTCATCATAATCAAATGAATATGAGGATGTACTGTCTTTCATCTCAATCATTTGATCCAGCTTGTTATACGTAAATTGATTCGTTCCTTTTTGGTCCCCATGAATCCACGAGAAGGTTTTCAGCTTATCGGAGTCACTAGGATATGTCCAAGTTTGGCTGCCGCCGCGGTCTGTCAGTTCGGTTAAACGGTTTTTGTTGTCAAATGTCCGTTTCTTTGTGGTGTTCTGCTCTTTATTGACGACCGACGTTTCATTTCCATTTTTGTCATACGTGAAAATGTACTTTTCTGTACCGTTATACGACTTTGATTTCACCCGGTCTGTTCCATCATAAGAAAGAGACACTTCGTTGCCATTTGGTGAAATGGTTTTGGTCAGGTTGCTGTTGGCATCATATTCGCTTGCTAACACATTGCCGAGAGGGTCAGTTGTTTTGACAAGCTTGCCCATGACATCATATTCGAATTTATAGGTTTGATCTGCTCCTGCCCGGATGGTTTTGCTTACCTCATTGCCTTCCTTATCATAGCTGTGAAGGATAGACGTGCCGTTAGAGAGCGTCATGTTTGTCAATTGGTCTGCCTGATCATACGTATAGGTTGTTTTTTCACCTTTTGCATCTGTTTCAGACGTTTTCTTACCAGTTTCATCGTAATCAGTTGAAGTGGCGTAACCTAGTTCGTCCTCTTCCTTGGTCACATAGTTGCCATTACTGTCATACGTGCTTTTAGTCAGAAGGCTTCCTTCAATCAAACGGATATCATCAAACCAGACTGTGCCTGTCGCACTCTTTTGGAACAGAATACTGATATCGACTTTATTGATCGGCTTTGTTTTAGGGATGACGACAGCTGCTCGGTTCCATTCCTGTGTTCCAGAAGGGAATTTCGCATTGTAGATGCCTGTGCTGCCGTCAGCGTAAGTGACATTCGCCTGCAGAGAATAGTCTTTTTCATCTGTAAATTTGACGCTGCTTGCTTTCGACATTCCTGTCAGTGTGAGATAAACCGGTTTGTCATTTGCGCTTTGCCCTAAGACAACGGTTTGTTTTGTTACTGATCCGGCTTGGGACGCACTGGTCCGGGCAGCTTTTAATGATACATCATCATTAAAGCCTTCTTCAGAATCAACGGATGCTCCGCTTACATTCCAGTTTTCCGTTGCTGATGTGAAGCTGCTGTTTTGAACTGGGTTATAGCTTGATGATACTTCGCCTTTTTCCAGCTGGACTTCATCAAACCATGCTTTTCCTTTGCCATCTTTATCTTTATGATCGACTTCCATATACACAACAGCTTTGCCTGCATTCGCTGGAGTCGTAAAAGTGATTTGCCGTTTTGTCCAGTCATTTTTTCCGGCTAATGCACTGTATTCATTGTGAATCCATTGAATTCGTTTTTGATCTTTGTCTCGCAAATCAATGTTAAAATAGGCTCTTGATTTCGCAAGATCTGTTTTGATTTTCCCGCTTAATGTATAGGTTGTATTCGGCTCCAGCTCAACTGTTTGTGTTGCTGACGAATACCCATGATCTGTTCCGGCAGACGTTGATTGGCTCAAGACCTCCAATGCCTTTGATCCGGAAAGAACTCCGCTTTTATCGGCGATGACTGAAATTTTGCCGCTGTCTTTAGAGGCAGTCAGATTCCAGCCGGATTTTTGAGCTTCAAAGCTTCCATCTTTCAAAATATTAGTTGAAGCTGATAAATCTTTGCTCGATTGAATCTGGTTTCCATATTTATCATAAACAGCTGCTGACGATGATTTTCCGCTCTGATCGGTTTCGGATACAGCATCCAGTCCGTCATAAGCAATATCCGTGACATTGCCCTCGGTATCCTTCATCTTTGTGACATCGTTGTTTTTGTTGTATTCGTATGTCTCAGTTCCATATGCATCTTTAACCGACGTAACGTTGCCATCTTTGTCATATTGATAGCTTTCCGTTGCTTTTCCGGTGCCGACGTCATTTGGATCTACATCTTCTACAACATTGTTGCCTTCATACTTTGTATTCGTTGTAATTTTTAACCCTTCCGCATCATCAATGACCTGAATCGGATTTCCCGCTTCATTATAGCCATACTGTACTTTCCGGCCATTTGGCTGTGTCATGAGAAGCGTCTTTTTATCAGCATCATAGCTGTAGACATATGTTTCTTTTTTAGCGTTGATCGCTTTTTCGAGACGGTGACCGCTATACTGATATTCGGTAAAGACAGGCTTTGCTTCGGTACTGTTAGCTGAATATTGTTTGACAAGGCGCCCTTCACTATCGTAGTCATAGCTTGTGACAGTCCCGTCTGTATCTGTAACCTTCTTCAGCAAATCATTCTCATATGAGTAGGTGACTTTCTTATTCTTAGGTCCTGTGATGGACGTCACATGGCCGTTTTCATCATAGGTAAATGTAAGCTTGCGGCCTGATGCATCTGTAATGGCGGTCAGTTGATTTTTGTCATTGTAAGTATAGACAGTTGCATTGTTATGGCCATCCACTACCTTTTGGAGTTTGCCGCCTTTTTTATTGAAATAAGCGTTGGTTTGATCCTTTGTTTTTAATATGAACTGATCAGCTGTTTCTGTTAATTCAAGATATACACCGGTCGGCGGCTGATACGTGCCATCGGCTTTTTTCGTGAATCGATGTGTCGTAGCGTCTTCATCGATATACATTGCCCCGCCATCCGTTGAGATGACAGATGTTTCTGCATCAGCATACCAGCCTTGTCCAAATAAGTGATCAGAGCTGTCAAGACTGTTGTAGGTTCTCGATAAGCCAAGTCCCGGACCGCGTCCATCAATTGACAAATCTTCTTCATTCACAATGACATTGCCTGTCGCACCATTTAACTGGCCGCTTGGGATATCAATGATAGACCAGTACTCTTCTGTACCTAGGAATTCTGCGCCTTCATGGAACGTTGGGTTAAAGGGCGCCGTTGGAATCGTTTCACCATTCGCATCATAGGCGACAAGCGTGAAAGAATAATTCTTCTTCCCTTTGTAATTCCCATTTGCATTGTTATAGACAGGTGATGGATCGAGGGCTAATTCCCCGCCTTTTCCATCTGTATGAAGCTTATAGCTTCCGGCTTTGATTTCCTCAGAAGTCGGCCAGATGTTTTTATTTTGGGTTGTCCAATGATCAGCATCACCAACATCAAAGGACTGATATTCTTTACCGTTGTAAATGTTAACTTTATAGCCCTTCGCATTTTGAACCTTTTCCCATATCAAATTCACATAACCCGTTTGACTCGATTTTGTATTTGTATACAAATAGCCAGTTACATTCTTTGGCCTAGCGATATCAGGAAGTGCCGGGGTAGCAGCCGGGGATGCAATGGCTTCGCCGTCTTTGTTGTATGCGATAATTTTAAACGAGTAATTTCTTTTGGCTCCATCTCCCCCGGCGTTTTTATAGGTTGGTCCGGGATTGATCGGCAGCTCTGCTCCGCTTCCGTCCTTTAGGTGAAGAGCATATTTTCCCGCCTTGATTTCTGCACTTGTCGGCCAGATCTTTTTCCCTTTTGTGGTCCAAGACGTCTGATTTCCGAGATCAAGTGTCTCAAAGCCTTTCCCATTGAACACCTGAACCTTATAGCCGGTTGCACCGGATACAGCTTTCCAAGAAAGGTCGAAGTATCCTGTGGCATTCCCATTATTGTAGCCCTTTGCTGACGGTGCTTGTGCTTTTCCTACATTAGGGATAACGGGCTTTGCCGGTGCGGACATCGCTCCTTCACCTTGGTCAAATATCGCACTGACGCCAATCCAATAGTTTTTGCTTGTAGCATAGCTTCCGCCGGAATTCTTATAGACCGGGGATGGATCTAATGCCAATTCAGCTCCATCCTTGCCGTCCAGATGCAGTTTATATCTCTTGGAGGCAATTTCTGCGCTCGTAGGCCAGATTTTTTTACCTTTTGTGCTCCACGACGTGACGTTGCCTGCAGAAATCGCTTGATATTCCTTACCATTGTAAATCCATACCTTATATCCTTTTGCGCCTTCAACCTTTTTCCAGCTGATATCGAAATAACCAGTGGAATCGCCGTTGTGATAGGCTTTGATTGTAGGTGTGTTTCCCTTTGGAATGGTATACGTCACTTCAATATATGGTTTATTGGCGGAGTTCGCTGAAGAAATTAGTTTTTTCCAATATTCCTTGCCGTTTCCGTTTGTATGAAGCTTAAATCCATAGTTGGCCCCGCCGGAGTTCCATGACTTTACAGCAGCGGTCACATCATAACTCGCCCACTGTCCTTTATGGACGTCGGCTTTTCCGATATTTTTAGATGCCGGTTTGGTGTTCCATGTCACTTTTGCATTATCATAATTGCTGTTGACCGTATCCAGCCAAAGGCCGGTTGCCTTTGTTCCATAATAGGAATGGGCTACGTATGTTTTTAATGTAGCTTTAGTGACAGTCATATTTTGAATTGGCTTTAGGTTGTTAAATTTCATGAACGCATAGTTTGTGCCTGTTGTTTTGTCATAATAGCCCGTTTTCAGTACATAGGCCTTTAAATTAGCATCCCATTTTTGTGAGGAGGCCGAATAGTTCGTCGTCGGGTAGGCACTCATGACAAACGTATCCGATGAAACAGATAAAGAAGTTGACGGGTCGATAGATACTGGATATACGCGTTCTGGGTCTTTCAGCCAGTTCTCGTCTGCCGTAAGATGAAGCAAATACCCTTCTTCATTCTTTTCCAGCTTATAGCTGACTTTGTCTGACCGTTCAACCTCGCCGGAAAGCTCATCTAGTTTTGAATCCGTCATAAAAGGCTTAGGCACAGAAAAAACAACTTTTCCTTTTTCATCAGAAAAATCAATGGATCCATCCTCTTGTTCTTTAGCCTGCAAATCGGTTTTTAACTGAAATGTAAATGTGTTGTATCCATTATACTGATGAAGGACTAAATCTTCTTTTATGTTTTCATTGAATGTGAAAGTCTGAAGATCAATATTCGGAAACACATCCGGATACACAATCTCATTACTGTCAGTCTTATAATCTGCTGAGGTATCTTTCGGAGTAAGTGAAGTTTTATTCGGGCCTTTCGCTTCTGCTAGTGAATATGTAACCTTATGGTCATTATGCTCAAAAGTCGCATAAAGCCCGTTCTTCATTTGCTTTTGAAAATCTGAATTCAAAATAGCGTTCTCTGTCTCGACTTGTTTGCTTGTCGACTCTTTTAACTCAGGAGAAATGTCTTCCCAGTCGGCATCCGGTGTTTCCTTTGTATGAATAGGATCAAGGTATACTTCCTGTTTATAGACACCGTCACCTTCATAATAGAGTTTTGTATTTTCTGTTCTTTCAGAGGTGATCTCACCCTCTTTGTTTATATCTTTTGGATCAAAAGGTACAGCTTCCTCAGTTTGTTCTTTCTGAAGAGTTTCTTCTGGATCATCGGCAGCAATACGGTTTCCATTCTCTTCTTCTGTAGATTTTGCTAGTACATCGGCTGGCACTAATGAAATCATTAAAGCCAACACTAAAAATGCTGCAATGAACCTTTTAAAGTTTCGCCTCTTTCTTTTTTTCATTTCCTCTCTCCTTTTGTAATAAAAGTAATATTTACTCAATAATCTTAACTAGACTGAAATATCATTACAATATTTTTCTAGAAAATTTATCTTA
Source organism: Bacillus subtilis subsp. subtilis str. 168 (assembly GCF_000009045.1). GTDB lineage: Bacteria > Bacillota > Bacilli > Bacillales > Bacillaceae > Bacillus > Bacillus subtilis. The sequence goes on from NC_000964.3 coordinate 4,030,643, forward strand.
TTTTAAGGATTAGCGAGAGTCAATTGACCTAAAACAAAAAAAGGCCGCATAGGCCTTTTTACATTTTTTATTGTATTTGTTCAATATCCGTACCCTCAGCTGTCACATTCGCCTTCCCCTGCCTCCTGACAAGCGTCAAGGCCATGCCCGCAAAGATCATTACGATGCCAAGCGTTTGATAGAGGTCAGGGCGGAAGCCTGTGAAGACGGTATCGAGCACGATCGCGACAGCGGGGTCGAGAAATACAATGATTGAAATAAATTTCGTTGATAAAAATCGTAAACTGTCAAAAAACAGCAAATATACAATACCCGTATGGATGATGCCGGTAGATACCACCATAATCCAGTTTCCCTGAGATAGGTCCGCAAAAGCGCCAAAGTGAATAAACGGAATCAGGATGATAACCCCTAAACCTGTCTGCAAGAAGGTGGTCGTGTAAGGACTGAGATTGTGAATGCCTTTTCCCAATAAAGTGGTGAACGCATAAAACAGTGCGGCGAGAACTGCCCATATGATCCCTGATCCCATCAGCTGTGTCAATGATGTGCTGCCGTTAATCCCGGAAATCAGCGCAGTCCCAAGAAAGCAGATGATAATGGAGCTGACGGAGATCACATTTAATTTCTCTCTGTAGAAGAAGCTCCCCAGAAGAAGAACAAGCACCGGCGCTAGATGATAAACAGAGATGGCAATTGTAACGGACGTTTCTTCAAAAGACTTAAATAAGAACACCCAGTTGAATACAAGAAAGAAACCGCACGCCAATGTTTGCAGCACGTCTCTCTTGCTCCATTTTTCAGTTTTATACTGGCCGGACGCCAGCCAGCAAAAGCCTAAAAACAGCGTCGCGCAAAGGCAGCGGACAAAGACCAATTCAAATGACGGCAGATTGGTATGCTCTGAGAAAAAGCCGATGGAGCCGAAAATCACCATAGAGATGACCATTTTGATTACGGCTGTTGATTTTTGTTTTGACGATATGGAAGGATCCTGTTGCATCAAACGTATTCTACCTCCAATACTGCATAGCATAAACTGTTTTTTGTGAATTCAGAAATCTACACATAGAATTCCTCTTTTTTACATGTAGATATTATAACACTTCTATTCTAAATAAAAAAAAGCGCCCAAGGGCGCTTTTTTTACAAATCTATCGAACAATCAAAACCGGGCATGTTGATAATTGAGACACTTTATGGCTGACGCTTCCAAGCATCATTTCTTTCAGGCCGCTGATCCCCCGGCTGCCAACTACAATCAGGCTGACGCCTTTCTCTTTTGCGTGATTTAGTATCTCATGCGCCGGCTCGCCATTCGCGTAAATGGTTTCAGCTTGAACGCCTTTTTCGGCTGCTTTTTCTTTTGCATTCTCAAGGATTTTCAGGCCCTCTTTTTTAACCTCGTTCCTGATTTCATCAATAAAGTGTTCAGGCACATAGACAATTCCCGTCAGAGAAGAAGTCGTGACGACGGCTTCTCTCCCCACATGAAGAATGCTTAGTTCCGCTTGTTGCTCTTTTGCCAAATGCACTGCGGCATCAAGCGCTTTTGCACTCATGTCTGATCCGTCAATCGCTACTAACATTTTGTTAAACATGCTCTTCCCGCCTTTCGGACTGTGGGTGGTTCATCTTTCTCTTTTATTGTCCGCCTGCATTTCGTTATTGTCAATTGAAGCGCATGAGTTTTCAAAAAATTGTCAGAGACTCTCTCCGTTTGTGGCGATAACCTGCTGATACCAGTTGAAGCTTTTTTTCTTGATGCGGTTAAATGTTCCATTTCCTTCATTGTCCCGGTCTACATAAATGAAGCCGTAGCGCTTTTTCATTTCCGCAGTAGATGCGCTGACAAGGTCAATTGGCCCCCATGATGTGTATCCGATTAATTCAACGCCGTCCGCAATGGCTTCGCGCGCTTCAATTAAATGATCACGCAGATAGTTGATTCTGTAATCGTCCTGAATCGTGCCGTCCTCTTCAACCTTGTCTACAGCGCCAAGGCCGTTTTCAACGATGAACAGCGGCTTCTGGTAACGGTCGTATAAGGTGTTGAGCGTGATGCGCAAGCCTTTCGGATCAATCTGCCAGCCCCATTCTGATGATTTGAGGTAAGGGTTTTTGACTCCGCCCAGCAGGTTGCCCCCTGATTTTGCAAGCTCTTCCGGATCTGTGCTCGCCGCCATCGACATGTAGTAGCTAAATCCAATATAATCCACCGTATGTTCTTTCAAGAGCTCTTCATCGCCTTCAGCCATTTCAATTTCAATATTGTTTTCTGCCAGATAGCGTTTCATATATCCCGGGTATGCGCCTCTTGCCTGAACATCTGAGAAGAAAAGTGTTTTGCGCTCATTCTCCATTGCCGCGAAGACATCCTCCGGCTTAGAAGTCATCGGATAGGTTGTCGTTGCCGCTATCATACAGCCGATTTTCGAATCAGGAATGATGTCGTGACCCGCTTTGACAGCAAGAGCACTGGCCACAAATTGGTGGTGTGCCGCCTGGTACATCGCGTTTAATTTGTTTTCTCCTTCTTCAAAAACAAGACCGCCTCCGGTAAATGGCGCATGGAGCACTACGTTAATTTCATTAAACGTCATCCAATACTTCACTTTGTGTTGATAGCGTTTGAAAACCGTTTTGGCATAGCGTTCATAAAACTCTATGACTTTGCGATTCTTCCAGCCGCCATAATTTTTCACTAAACCGAGCGGCATCTCATAATGAGAGATGGTTACGACAGGCTCAATATGATGCTTTAACAGCTCATCAAACAGATCATCATAAAATCTGAGGCCTTCTTCATTGGGCTCCTCTTCATCGCCATTCGGAAAAATTCTCGTCCACGCAATCGATGTGCGGAACGCCTTAAATCCCATTTCTGCAAATAAGGCGATATCCTCTTTATAACGATGATAAAAGTCAATCCCGTTGTGATACAGATTCAAGGAAGTCATTGATTCATCAAATGGAGACATGATCCCGTTCGGCGATACGTCAGCTGTCGAAAGCCCCTTACCACCCTCGTTATAAGCACCCTCCACTTGGTTGGCAGCAACTGCGCCGCCCCATAAAAATCCTTCTGGAAATCGTTTTTCATTTGAACTCATATTGATCACCCCATTAGTTTTTTCAAGATAAAGCAAGCAGCGCTTCTTTTGGCTGCACTTTACCGATCTCTTTCACCGGCGAAAACGAATATTGGTCTGTGTTGGTCACAATCACCGGGGTAATGACGTCATATCCCGCGGCTTTGATTTGCTCCAGATCAAAGGACACGAGCGGATCTCCCGGTGCGACCTTGTCGCCTTCTTTGATGTGAGCCGTGAACCATTGTCCCTCCAGCTTTACCGTGTCCAATCCAATGTGTATGAGTATTTCAGCTCCCTGATCACTCGTAATGCCAATTGCGTGTTTTGTTTTAAAAATGGTGGTAACGCTTCCACGAACAGGCGAAACAACTTCTCCTTCTTCAGGCTCAATGGCAAATCCTTTTCCCATGACCCCAGCAGAAAACACTCCGTCTTTGACTTCACTTAAGGCTTTCACTTCTCCCTTAATCGGGCTGTGAATGATCTCTCTGCTGCCTTCATGCACTGCCGGCTGCTGGCTGCCGTCAGAAGGCACATCCTCGAATCCAAGCAAATACGCAGCTGCTGTTCCCGCCGCAAACGCAATCACAAGGCCGATCATCGCGTAAATAAACGTTGGGCCGATAAAGACAGGGATGCTCGGCAGACCTGCATTCCCCCCGACGATATAGGAAGCAACACCCGTCATGCCGTAAAACGCGCCACCGGCTGCACCGCCAATCAAAGCGGCCGCAAACGGCTTTTTCAATCGCATATTCACGCCGTACATCGCAGGTTCTGTGATCCCCATCAGCGCCGTGATGCTTGTGGTAAGCGCGAGTGATTTAAATTTTTTGTTTCTAGAGCGAAGGAAGACGGCAAATGATGCTCCCGCCTGCCCCATATTCGCCAAAAACATAGCCGGCAGTAAATAATCGTGGCCGTTTTGAGCGATGTTGTTGATCATGATCGGCACAAAGGCATAGTGCATGCCCGTCATAATGATTAAAGAGAATGTACCCGCCAGCAAAATCATTGCCACAAGCCCTGCATGATCAAACAAATAATTGACCCCAGAAGACAAGTATTCTCCTAAAATAGCGCCAAGCGGACCGACTGTAATCAATGTCAGCGGCACGACAATCAATAGCGTGAATGTCGGAACCACAATCAATTTGAGAGATGCGTGTGTAAAACGGTCAATCCATTTTTCCACGTATGAAGCAATCCAAATCGACAGCAAAATCGGGATGACCGTTGACGAATAAGTGGCAGCGGTTACAGGAAGCCCGATAAAGGAAATCGGTTTCCCCGCACCGAGCAGGGCTGTCAAATCCGGATGCAGGATCGCCGCCGCAATGGCAGCCGCTACGTACGGATTGCTTCCGAATTTTCTCGCCGCACTCATCGCTAGCAGGAGCGGCAGGAAGTAGAACGCACCGTCACCGACAGCCGTCAAAATGACATGAACCTGGCTCTTCTCCGCCATCCAGCCAAACGTGACTGCCAGCGCCACAAGTCCTTTGATCATCCCCGCTCCCGCAATCGCAGGCAGAATAGGGGTAAACACCCCAGAAATCACATCAAAGACCGCACTCAGCACATTCTTTTTCTGAGAGGATGAACCAGCGCTCTTTTCATCACTGAGATTGCTGTGCCGCACAATCGCCTGATACACCTTCGGCACATCGTTTCCGATAATGATTTGAAACTGCTCGCCGCTGATATTGGTGCCCATCACTCCAGGCAGCTGCTCCAGCTGACTGCGATCCGCCTTCGCGTTGTCATGAAGATTAAAACGCAGCCTCGTCATGCAGTGGATCACGCGCTGAACGTTTTCTTCACCGCCTACGAGTTGTAATATGTCCTTCGATAATTTATCATAATCCATGTGTATACCTCCTTTTTATGGGGGGACTGCTGGATGAAAGGTGGCCGCCTTTCACCAGCTTTTTTTGTATCAAATGCTGCATCACCTCCTAAAAGAGAATAAAAAAACCTAAATGACACAGATTGCGAGAGTCTCCTCCTGCACCTGCACCATTTAGGTTTTGCCTGCTTTCGCAGTAACAATCCTGACGGGTCGTTTTATTTGTTTGTAGGTATACTTTAGCACTAGATTCGTGAGATGTCAACGCTTTCATTTTTGGTGTTGACTATCGTTTCTAGAACAAAAGTAATCATAAAGATTTGAACTTAGTATTAACTTCAATAAAAAATTATTGTAATTAAAAACCTTGAAAGGCATTTTTTCCAATCAAGGTTATGAATCGTTACCGTTTAAATTTTTTTAAAGACTTCTTTATCTGTACTATTACATTCTTTAGCCAATCTATTGGTTCTAAATTAAACGCAGGAAGATACACGCCATCTGCGCAAGATTGAATGTAATCGTTTTTCTTATTGTCTGAATGCTCACTTTCAATAAAATCCGTTAAAAAGACAATAGCATCCTCCAAATATTCCTTACTTTCCTCTATTAATAACTCTTGTATAGCGTCATCAGGAGTTTCAATATCTTGATGGAATGTTCCAGCTAAAAACTGAAAAACAGGGTCCTTCTGTTTATTGATCAATAACATGTCATCTTGCTCCTTTAAGGGAGAGGTAACGGGATAATGTTAAAATCATTCATCATCTAATAAATCAAGATAATACTGATCATTCTCTTCTATTTTTCTTAAGAACTCGGTAAGAGAAGTTGCAATTTGAATATCATAATAGTAAATCGGATTTTTATTATTATCATTTAATTCAATTGACATTAATGCCGATTCACTACCTTCAAAAAATATTAATTTATCATTCTCAAACTCATCATATATTTCTATGTCAGGATAAAATTCAAAGTCATTTATCCTCAATCGAAAGTCTCTTACAGAATATGGATCCAAAATGCGATTAGTATTAAACTCTGATCCTTTAATAAACCCATAGCCAACTTCTAAATAAAAATTCACTAATTCACTAGGTAATTTTAAGTTTAAATTTTTTTCAACCTCTTCAATCTCACTTTGATTCACTGGATAAAAATCATTTTCTTTGTTTGATTTTATAAAATTATAACTCATTTTTTTTTGCCTCCTTTAAATAATTCATTTGCTGGTGAGCCTGTACCATGAATCCCAGCTTGATGCTCGTTAGGAAATTTTGCTGGATGCATATTCCACCATTCATGTTCTCCGCCAAAAGTATTTTCAATTATATGGTGAGCATCATACTTATCCCCTTTTTTTCTAATAATTTTACCTGTTTTTTCAGATACAACATTTTCCTTATAAACAGGCCATTTTTGTCCAGTGTTTTCTTCCCATTCTTTTATAACTTTATTTTTTACTTTATCAAATTTAGTCCTGTGTTTTGCAGTCTCTATTGGTGACATTTTTTTATATTCTTTATTTCTTAATGCTTCCTTTAATTTATCTATTTGATTTTTAGGTAATTCTCTACCTGTGCGTTGTTCTATATCTCTAGCATACTTTTTTATTAAATCAGAATTAATTTTATTAGCAGATCCACTTACATCATTCGCAATTTTCCCTTTATCCTTAGCAACGTTTTTAACTTCCGAAGCCTTCTTAGCCTTTTTCCCATTATTAATAAGTTTATTAATATCTATTAACTTTTCTAACTTAGCTATTTTGGCAAATGGTACTGAGTTTATGGAGGCAACAACACGGTCTTTCCCTGTGACTTTTTCGCCTGATACCGGATCTCTGCCCGTGGCTGCTTTAAATAGATCATACACGCCGGTAAGTTCTACAGCCGTCTCTAAAATTTTCACATATCCATTCTCATCCACTTTAATGTCCGAAAGCGAGACGACAGGTTCAAGCTTCATGTCATTACCAGATATGTATACATTGTAAAGTGTATCATTATAAACGACTTGCTTAACCTCTGCATTTGAGAAATCAGTTTTTATATGTTCTCTATGTTCACTCGTATTATACACTTTACCATTGATAACGATGATATTTTTACTTACCTTTTTAGAATCACCCGTTTTGACAACTGAATCCACTTTAGACTTTTCATTCTCGGCTAATTTCTTCAGCATCATCTCCATCGGTGAATCATCCGCCTGCTTCATTTGCGGGTTAATCGCGCCGAAGATTTGGTTGATGTTTTCTTCTTCCTGTGATTTCAGGATGGAGCCGCTTTTGTAGCCTGTGATTTCAATTTTCGGGCCGGTGTACATGGTTTCGAGCTGATCAATGTATTTTTTCATCGTTTGAAAATCTGATTTTGCGGCTTCTAGTGCTTGGGTTTGCTGGCCGTCAAATTGAAAGAGCTTATTCAGGGTGTCTGAAATCAGCCGCTCAGCCTGTTCTGTTTCCATCCGAAAAAAGGAATCATTGACTGTCGGCAGGCTGACGATGTGATCTATGGCTGATGTCTGGCGATTGACTGCGTCAGTGAGCTGCTCTGTCACTTCTCGTGCATGCTTGACCCCATGTCTCGCATCGTGTGAGAGAAAAGCCTCTGCGATCATGCCGTGGGAGTTAGATTCTACAGAGGAAATCGCATGCTGTGTTTGTTTCAGCACTTTTTTGTATTCGTCGATAAATATGCCAAAGAAAAGGAGAAAAGGCTTGTGGCACTCCTCGTAAAAGGTCCGGATGGCATCTCCGCCTTTTCCTTTCAGCGCATCCTTCATGCCTGCCAGATGCTCAACGCTTTTTTCCAGCTTCTCCAGCTGTTGTTTTTGCTTGTCCAGTTTCTCAATCGTATGCTGAATGCCCTCGTGAAGAGCGTGGACATCTAATGTTTTCAATCCCTTGTCCTCCCGCGCTTTATTTCATGGAAGATGATATGTTTTCGTCCGTTTCCTTCATGGCGTTTACCGCGCTTTCCGTTTGTGCGATATGCTTGGCCAGAACAGACGCATATGCTTCAGTGAGCTCTTTGATGTCCTTATTTAATTGCTCGATGGACTTCACAACATTCAAATGGTTTCTGCCTGAGAGATGACCGGGCAATGAGGACTTGAGTTCAGCTGAATTCTTGAGCTGAGAAAGCCCTTGCTTCACTGTGTCATACACCATTTTAATTTCCTGTGCCATTTGTGCTCACCTCACTTTTTATGTTTTTCCTTCTCTATTTCATGCTCTATCCTCGTGATTTGGCGTCTTATAGAATACACATCGCCCTCTAATGAGTGGATTTTTCCTTCTATGCTTTCGATGATTCCGCTGACTTGATCGCTTTTGATTTGCTGATATGCTTTGTTCATTCCTTCACGAATATCTTCAAACCGCTCAGCATGTGTTCCTCTCCATGCCTCCCGGTTAAGATGAGGCCGGTGAATGAGATGCTGGGCCTCAGAGAAATCGTGTTTGATTTGCCTAATTTCGTGCAGCACTCGTTTTAATTGATGGATCTGTTCCTGCTTTTCATGTAAGTCGGCTTTTACCGAATGTAACAACATTTCACTATGCATGCCGCAACACCTCGTGTTTCTATCAAACTGTGTAAATTCTTTACAATACAGACTATTTTCATATTACATGATGGGTCATATTGGATAAATAGGTAAAAAGGATTGTCTTGAGAGGTATAGAACTGGTTCTAAATTGCTAAAAATACGATCTCATCACCCTATGAAAGGAGAAAACAATCATAGTAGGGACTTTTTATTTAAGCCTTTAATCTCTCCTCCAGTTCTAATTTTTCCTCCCACTTAACTGTTTCTTATAGTCAATAAAGCTCATAAAAAAACACCTTCCCTCGAAGGCGCTTCTCCATCTTATTTAGATCCCCATACAGCCTCACCGCTGGTATTCAGCACACTAAACGTCATGACGTTCTTCTCTCTCACCGAATCCCACTGGCGTAAAAATACCCCGTTATACTTCTTGCCTGCTAACGTGATGTCGGCGGTGTTTTTTCCGGTTTTCCTCCATGTTCCGGTCATTTCCCCGGAAATGGTGTGGTTTTTGTTGAGCTGGATGTTGATGGTTTGTTTGATGTCGGCTGAGATGTCTTTTCCGTGCTGGATAAGTTTGTATGTTCCTGTGATGTCTTTTTGTTTTACTTCTTTCAATGTTTCGCCCGCATAACGATATGGTGCTGCTACCGGCCAGCCGTCTTTGTTCATGAACAATTGGTGGACTCTGACTTCGTGTTCTTCACCCCTGCCCGGGAAGCGGGTGTGGAAGATTAAATAGGAACGCCCGGTTTTTTCATCATAGTATGCGGAGTTGTGGCCTGGTGAGACGTACCCGGTGCCTTTTTCATTTTCTGTTTCAAAAGTGTAGCTGCCCATGAGTTTGACGCCGTATGGTTCGATGGAACGGTCGTCGAAGAATGTGCCTCCCTTGCCGCGGACGTCGAGCATTGGATTGCCTTCTGCATCATAGTAAGGGCCGTCCGGTTTCTTGGAGCGGGCCACACGGATGTTGTAGCCGCCTGTTGCATCGAGACCGCCATATGATAGGTATAAGTAGTAGTATTGGGTGTCTGGATTGTAGAGAACATACGGGCCTTCGATTCTGCTGTGGTTGCCGCCGAGCAGTTTTTTCCCATATCCCTGTCCAGGAAGCGGGAAGCCCGTTTTCGGATTCATTTCAAGTATGAAAATGCCGCCTGAGTATGATCCGTACACCATCCACAGCTTGCCGTCTTTATCAAAGAAGGTATGCGGGTCGACGACATTCGGATGTTTGGTTGCATCATACGGTGTTCCATCGCTGCTTGTGCCTTCCATTCCTGATTTCAAAAAGATGCCTTTGTTTTTGTATGGGCCTTCGATGTTGTCAGCAACGGCAACACCCATGGCGGATCTTGGCGAATCGCCGCGGCAGGCGTTGTAGTACATGTAGTATTTGCCGTCCGCCAGCTGCGTGACGTCAGCCGCCCAAAGAGTATCGGATTGCGCCCATTCGAAGGTTTCTTTTAATTCTTCATAGACATTCGGGATAAGTGGGTTGTCATTGCTTACGCTGGTGGTCAGCTGCTGCCATTGCATGAGGTCATTCGATTTAGCTGAAGCGAGATGAGATCCAAAAACATAAAAAGTGCCGTTTGTTTCAATGATGGAAGGGTCATGGACGCTGACTTCTTTAAATATAGGTTTTTGTGCATAGACGGAGTTTGGGAGGGTGAAGGCCATGATAAGAGCTGCAAGAAAACATACACGGAACAATCGGTTGAACATCTAAACAATTCGCCTCTCTTTTTTATTAAATTTTAAACGCTTACATTTCTCTATGAAGATACCCCGGCCTATTAAAACAGCCGAATGTTTTCATATTCATCCAGATAGGTGATTTCTCACTTCACTTACATAGTCAGACTGATGTCTGTCTGTTTTGCGCAGAACTTGTTGCTTGCATATCCTCTCCTTCATAGTTCAACTCTTTTGCTGTTTCTCCTTCTTGCATCACGTCTGTTTTTCTTTCGCGTACATGTAATAACTGCTTTGTCAGGTTTTGCATCAACTGTGATACAGCCATTTCGTTGTCGGCGTTTTTTAAGATGATGCCTGATTGCCCGTCAACACCAGAGTCATTCGGCTGGCTCTTTATAAAACGCCTTGCGAAAAATACGACTTAGTAAACGCATATTGAGAGTTAGACAGCGGCGCTTGCCTCCTTGTCTGGATATCGTGTGCAATCGCTGAAAAAACCTGTTCTGCTTTCTGCGTCACGCTATTACAATAGCAATCTAACTTGTTAAAGACTATAAAAAAACCTTTTGACTTCTGCTGCTGAACCAATTAATATAATACTCAGTTAATAGTTATCAGAATTTTTAGGAATTGAGTGATTCATATGACACTGCATAAAGAGCGTCGGATCGGCCGGCTGTCTGTTCTCCTGCTGCTGAATGAGGCGGAAGAAAGTACGCAGGTTGAGGAGCTGGAGCGAGACGGATGGAAGGTCTGTCTTGGCAAGGTAGGATCAATGGACGCACATAAAGTAGTAGCCGCAATTGAAACCGCTTCCAAAAAGAGCGGTGTCATTCAATCTGAGGGTTATCGGGAGTCACATGCGCTTTATCATGCGACGATGGAGGCTTTGCATGGCGTGACCAGAGGTGAAATGCTGCTGGGATCGCTGCTTCGGACGGTGGGATTGAGGTTTGCCGTTTTGAGGGGAAATCCTTATGAAAGTGAAGCGGAAGGCGATTGGATCGCTGTCTCGCTTTACGGAACAATCGGGGCGCCGATTAAAGGTCTTGAGCATGAAACATTCGGCGTTGGAATTAATCACATATGAAACAGCCCATAGATCTTAGACGATAGGGGGCTATGCGTGAAAACAGAAGTTCACAGCATAGCTCCTTTTTGTATGGGCGCTTTACCAAAGTAAAGAAAAAGGAGTTGGGCTTATGGTGACTTTAGACGGTTCTTCATTGACAACAGCCGACGTCGCTCGTGTGCTGTTTGATTTTGAGGAGGCAGCGGCTTCTGAGGAAAGTATGGAGCGCGTGAAAAAAAGCAGAGCAGCAGTGGAACGGATTGTACGCGACGAAAAGACAATCTACGGCATCAACACCGGATTTGGCAAATTCAGCGATGTCCTGATTCAGAAAGAAGACTCGGCGGCGCTGCAGCTGAATTTAATCCTTTCTCATGCCTGCGGAGTCGGCGACCCTTTTCCTGAGTGTGTTTCCAGGGCAATGCTGCTTTTGCGCGCCAATGCGCTGTTAAAAGGCTTTTCCGGTGTACGCGCTGAGCTGATCGAGCAGTTGCTTGCTTTTTTAAATAAACGCGTCCATCCTGTCATCCCTCAGCAAGGATCACTTGGCGCAAGCGGAGATCTGGCGCCGCTTTCCCACTTGGCGCTTGCGCTGATCGGACAAGGAGAAGTCTTTTTTGAGGGGGAAAGAATGCCGGCAATGACAGGCTTGAAAAAAGCAGGTATTCAACCGGTAACGCTGACATCCAAGGAAGGGCTTGCCTTGATTAACGGGACTCAGGCCATGACTGCAATGGGGGTGGTCGCCTACATCGAAGCTGAGAAACTAGCCTATCAAACAGAACGAATTGCCAGCTTAACGATTGAGGGGTTGCAGGGAATTATCGATGCATTTGACGAGGATATTCACTTAGCCCGCGGCTATCAGGAGCAGATCGATGTCGCAGAACGAATTCGCTTTTATCTATCTGACAGCGGCCTGACAACCTCCCAGGGAGAACTGCGGGTACAGGATGCCTATTCATTGCGCTGTATTCCGCAAGTACACGGTGCGACTTGGCAGACACTAGGATATGTCAAAGAAAAATTAGAGATTGAAATGAACGCAGCTACAGACAATCCACTCATTTTCAATGACGGTGACAAAGTGATTTCCGGCGGAAACTTTCACGGACAGCCAATCGCCTTTGCCATGGATTTTCTGAAAATCGCAATATCAGAGCTTGCGAATATCGCAGAGCGTAGGATCGAACGACTTGTGAATCCGCAGCTGAATGACCTGCCGCCGTTCCTGAGCCCTCATCCCGGTCTGCAATCCGGTGCAATGATCATGCAGTACGCCGCGGCCTCACTCGTTTCTGAAAATAAAACACTGGCCCATCCTGCAAGTGTGGATTCCATTCCGTCATCCGCCAACCAAGAGGACCATGTCAGCATGGGAACCATCGCCGCTCGGCATGCTTATCAGGTGATCGCAAATACAAGGAGAGTCATTGCGATCGAAGCCATTTGCGCATTGCAGGCTGTTGAATACAGAGGCATAGAACATGCAGCGTCCTATACGAAACAGCTTTTTCAAGAAATGAGAAAAGTCGTGCCGTCCATTCAGCAGGACCGTGTTTTTTCCTATGACATTGAACGCTTGACTGACTGGCTGAAGAAAGAATCTTTAATACCTGATCATCAGAATAAAGAACTAAGGGGGATGAACATATGACTGATGTAAAAAAATCAATCCGTGCCAACAGAGGAACAGAGCTTGAATGCTTAGGATGGGAGCAAGAGGCAGTGCTTCGGATGCTTCGAAACAACCTTGATCCAGAAGTCGCCGAGAAGCCGGAGGACCTCATCGTATATGGCGGGATTGGCAAAGCCGCACGGGATTGGGACGCTTTTCACGCCATTGAGCATTCCTTGAAAACATTAAAAAATGATGAAACATTGCTCGTGCAATCCGGAAAGCCCGTTGGCATGTTCCGTACACACCCGCAGGCCCCTCGCGTGCTCCTAGCAAATTCTGTTCTTGTTCCGAAGTGGGCAGACTGGGAGCATTTCCACGAACTTGAGAAAAAAGGGTTAATGATGTACGGACAGATGACGGCTGGCAGCTGGATTTACATTGGCTCACAAGGCATATTGCAAGGAACCTATGAAACCTTCGCTGAGCTGGCGCGACAGCACTTCGGGGGCAGCTTAAAAGGAACGTTGACGCTGACAGCGGGTCTCGGCGGAATGGGAGGCGCCCAGCCGCTGTCAGTCACGATGAATGAAGGCGTCGTGATTGCCGTCGAGGTTGACGAGAAACGCATCGACAAGCGGATCGAAACAAAATACTGCGATCGAAAAACAGCATCGATTGAGGAAGCCTTAGCTTGGGCTGAAGAGGCAAAGCTGGCAGGAAAACCTTTGTCCATTGCACTTCTCGGAAACGCAGCTGAGGTGCATCACACACTTTTGAACCGAGGCGTCAAAATTGATATTGTGACAGATCAGACATCTGCCCATGACCCTTTAATCGGTTATGTTCCCGAGGGCTATTCCCTTGATGAAGCTGACCGTTTGCGTCAAGACACTCCAGAGCTTTACGTGCGCCTTGCGAAGCAAAGCATGAAAAAACATGTCGAAGCCATGCTGGCCTTTCAGCAAAAGGGCTCTATTGTATTTGACTACGGCAACAATATCCGGCAAGTCGCAAAGGATGAAGGGCTGGAGAATGCCTTCGATTTTCCGGGGTTTGTCCCTGCCTACATCCGCCCCTTATTCTGTGAAGGAAAAGGGCCGTTCCGCTGGGCGGCGCTTTCCGGAGATCCGGCAGATATTTACCGTACGGATGCGTTATTAAAAGAGCTGTTCCCGACAAATAAAGCCCTTCACCGCTGGATTGATATGGCACAGGAAAAAGTCACCTTCCAAGGCTTGCCGTCCCGTATCTGCTGGCTTGGATATGGAGAACGAAAAAAGATGGGCCTCGCCATTAACGAGCTGGTTAGAACCGGGGAGCTAAAAGCGCCTGTCGTTATTGGGAGAGATCATTTGGACTGCGGGTCTGTCGCCTCTCCAAACCGGGAAACAGAAGCGATGAAGGATGGAAGTGACGCTGTCGGTGATTGGGCTGTGCTAAATGCGCTTGTCAACACGGCGGCGGGTGCAAGCTGGGTTTCCTTCCACCATGGCGGCGGCGTCGGAATGGGCTATTCCCTTCATGCCGGCATGGTTGCAGTGGCCGATGGAAGTGAGCTGGCTGACGAGCGGCTCGCGCGGGTCTTAACGAGCGACCCAGGAATGGGCATTATCCGTCATGCGGATGCGGGTTATGAACGTGCCGTTGAAGTAGCGAAGGAACAGGACATTATCGTGCCGATGCAAAAATAAAGGAGTGATGACATGCCAAAGCAAATTGATACGATTCTCATCAACATCGGTCAGCTTTTGACGATGGAAAGCAGCGGTCCGCGGGCAGGCAAAAGCATGCAGGATCTTCATGTGATCGAAGACGCTGTTGTCGGCATCCATGAACAGAAAATTGTGTTCGCCGGACAAAAAGGGGCTGAAGCCGGTTACGAGGCAGACGAAATCATTGACTGTTCGGGACGCCTTGTAACGCCTGGCCTCGTTGATCCGCACACCCATCTTGTATTTGGCGGATCTCGTGAAAAGGAGATGAACCTTAAGCTTCAGGGCATTTCATATTTGGATATTCTGGCGCAGGGCGGCGGGATTCTGTCTACAGTCAAGGATACCAGGGCGGCTTCAGAAGAAGAGCTGCTGCAAAAAGCCCATTTTCATCTGCAAAGAATGCTGTCCTACGGCACAACCACAGCAGAAGTGAAAAGCGGCTACGGCTTGGAAAAAGAGACAGAGCTCAAACAGTTGCGTGTCGCAAAGAAACTGCATGAAAGCCAGCCTGTTGACCTTGTTTCCACATTTATGGGAGCCCATGCGATTCCTCCCGAATATCAAAACGATCCAGATGATTTTCTGGATCAAATGCTTTCCCTTTTGCCGGAAATCAAAGAGCAGGAGCTCGCCAGCTTTGCTGATATTTTTACAGAAACAGGCGTTTTTACAGTCAGCCAATCCCGCCGTTATTTACAAAAAGCAGCTGAGGCAGGCTTCGGATTAAAAATACACGCAGATGAAATCGATCCGCTTGGAGGTGCTGAATTAGCAGGTAAGCTAAAGGCCGTCTCAGCCGACCATTTGGTAGGTACATCGGACGAAGGCATAAAGAAATTGGCTGAGGCAGGAACGATCGCCGTCCTCTTGCCGGGCACGACATTTTATCTTGGCAAAAGCACATACGCCAGGGCAAGAGCTATGATTGATGAAGGTGTATGTGTCAGCTTGGCAACGGATTTTAATCCTGGCAGCTCGCCGACTGAAAATATCCAGCTGATTATGTCCATTGCCGCGCTTCATCTGAAAATGACTGCAGAAGAAATATGGCACGCGGTCACAGTCAATGCCGCATATGCCATAGGAAAAGGAGAAGAAGCCGGTCAGCTCAAAGCTGGCCGCTCAGCTGATCTTGTCATTTGGCAAGCCCCGAACTATATGTATATTCCGTATCACTACGGGGTCAATCATGTACATCAAGTCATGAAAAATGGAACAATTGTTGTCAACAGGGAGGGAGCCATTCTTGGATAAGTACCCTTTTCTCAGAGAGGCCGGATCTTCGTTTAAAGACCGGGATGTCACAAAAATGAGCGACCTGATCGCAACATGGGACGGCCAGGACATTAAGGGACCGGCGTTGATAGGTGTCCCCCTATCAAAATCCTCCATCAGTCATTCAGGCGCTTCCTTTGCACCCGGAACAATACGCCAGGCTCTGAAACATTCATCAGCCTATTCTGCTGAGCTTGGAGAGCACGTCGTATCAGAGCTTCTATATGACCTGGGGGATATCGATATTCATGTCACTGATATCGTAAAGTCACATCATCACATTTTCCAAACCATGCACGCTCTGCTTTCGGATCATCCGGATTGGGTGCCGCTCATACTTGGGGGAGATAACTCTATCAGCTACTCCACAATAAAAGCGATAGCACAAACAAAAGGAACGACAGCGGTGATTCAATTTGATGCCCATCACGATGTTCGCAATACGGAGGACGGGGGGCCGACAAACGGCACCCCCTTCCGCCGCCTTTTGGATGAAGAGATCATTGAAGGTCAACATTTGATCCAGCTGGGTATCAGAGAATTCAGCAACAGCCAGGCCTATGAAGCATATGCAAAAAAACATAACGTGAACATTCACACGATGGACATGATCCGGGAAAAAGGACTAATCCCAACGATAAAAGAGATTTTGCCTGTTGTTCAAGATAAAACAGATTTCATTTTTATATCTGTTGACATGGATGTCTTAGACCAGTCCCATGCACCCGGCTGTCCAGCGATTGGCCCGGGCGGCCTCTATACAGACGAATTGCTTGAAGCAGTCAAGTACATCGCACAACAGCCCAATGTTGCCGGGATTGAAATTGTTGAAGTCGACCCTACCCTCGATTTTCGAGATATGACAAGCAGAGCTGCAGCTCATGTTCTGTTACACGCATTAAAAGGAATGAAACTCTCCCCATTCAAGTGATCTTCTGGCAGGTTGTATTTTGGGTATAAGAAACTCATCTGCCTAAGGAATGGCAGCTAAAAGGAGGGCGAGACAGTGAATCTTCAGGAGAACAGCAGCCAACAGCTAAAACGCACAATGAAAAGCAGGCACCTATTTATGATCTCATTGGGAGGCGTCATAGGCACAGGACTTTTCCTCAGTACGGGCTATACGCTACATCAAGCCGGACCCGGCGGTACGATACTCGCTTATGTAATCGGCGGGTTGATGATGTACCTCGTCATGCAATGTCTCGGCGAATTGTCGGTTGCCATGCCGGTGACCGGCTCTTTTCAAAAATATGCTACAACATTTATCGGTCCATCTACCGGTTTTATGGTCGGCATCATGTACTGGATCAATTGGGTGGTGACGGTAGGCTCTGAGTTTACCGCATCCGGTATTCTCATGCAGCGCTGGTTCCCTGACAGCAGTGTATGGATGTGGAGTGCGATTTTTGCAGCCCTTCTTTTTATATGCAACGCATTTTCAGTTAAGTTATTTGCGGAAACTGAATTTTGGTTTTCCAGCGTAAAGATTGTCACCATTATTTTATTTATCATTTTAGGAGGAGCCGCCATGTTTGGCCTGATCTCTTTAAACGGAACGGCGGATGCTCCTATGTTGTCAAACTTCACAGATCATGGCGGGTTGTTTCCAAATGGCTTTCTCGCCGTTTTTATCGCGATGATATCTGTGAGCTTCGCCTTTTCCGGTACAGAGTTAATCGGCGTTACAGCAGGAGAATCAGCAAATCCTCAAAAGGATATACCGCGATCCATCCGTAATGTCGCATGGAGAACCGTGATTTTTTTCATTGGCGCTGTCTTCATATTATCCGGGTTGATTTCATGGAAGGACGCAGGCGTGATTGAAAGCCCGTTTGTCGCCGTATTTGCGGAGATCGGAATTCCTTACGCTGCTGATATTATGAATTTCGTAATATTAACAGCCTTGCTGTCTGTCGCCAACTCAGGCTTATATGCTTCGACCCGTATGATGTGGTCTTTAGCAAATGAAAACATGATCAGCTCCCGTTTTAAGAAAGTGACATCTAAAGGCATTCCTTTAAATGCCTTAATGATCAGTATGGCTGTATCTTGTTTATCTCTCGTTTCCAGTATCGTGGCCCCTGGAACTGTCTATGTGGTGATGGTCGCAATTGCTGGATTTGCAGGAGTCGTGGTCTGGATGAGCATTGCCTTGTCCCAACTCTTGTTTCGAAAGAGATTTTTGAAAAAAGGGGGGGATGTAAAAGATCTGACATTTCGCACGCCGCTTTATCCTCTTATGCCTATAGCCGCTCTCTTATTATGTTCTGCTTCTTGTATCGGTCTTGCTTTTGATCCCAATCAAAGAATCGCACTTTTCTGCGGAGTTCCTTGTATCATCCTTTGCTATCTCATCTACCATTTCAAAAGAAATGTTACAAAAGCGAAAAAAATCAGCCAAGAGGAATATCCAGCCGATCACATCCTATAATTAAAAAAGCACACCCCGCTCAGCATGGGATGTGCTTTATTTTTTATTCTGTAATTAACGTATGAATCAGCTTCGGCGCCTTCGCTTCCGCGGCGATGCGGATGTTGTCATAGACTTTTGCGATGACTTCATCGACGTTTTCTCGGTTAGCGTAAAGCGTTACGAGCGGTTCCCCTTTTTCTACTTTGTCGCCGACCTTTTTGCGGAGCATGATGCCGACGGCTAAATCGATTTCGTCTTCTTTTGTGGCGCGGCCGGCACCTAACAGCATCGCCGCGACGCCGATTTCGTCCGCGACGATTTCAGAGACGACACCCGCTTCTTTGGCAGGCACATCAATTTGATATGCGGCTTGCGGAAGCTTAGACGGATCGTCAACAATTGAGCTGTCGCCGCCTTGGTTTTTCAGGAAATCCTTGAATTTCTCAAGTGCTTTGCCGTTTTTCATGACTTCTTCCAGCTTCGCTCTCGCTTCGTCCAATGTATCGGCTTTTTTCGCAAGCACAACCATCTGGCTGCCGAGCGTTAAGACAAGCTCATGAAGATCCTCAGGCCCCTCGCCTTTGAGCGTGTCGATCGCTTCTTTGACTTCAAGCGCATTTCCGATCGCAAAGCCGAGTGGCTGGGACATGTCTGAAATGACAGCCATTGTTTGACGGCCGACGTTATTTCCGATGCGTACCATCGCTTTGGCAAGTTCAGCTGCGTCTTCTTCTGTTTTCATGAAGGCGCCCGCTCCCGTTTTTACGTCAAGCACGATGGCGTCCGCCCCGGCAGCGATTTTTTTGCTCATAATCGAGCTTGCAATGAGCGGAATGGAATTGACCGTTCCCGTTACATCACGAAGCGCGTACAGTTTTTTATCAGCCGGCGTTAAATTGCCGCTTTGGCCGATGACCGCAACCTTGTCGCGGTTCACAAGTTTAATAAATTCATCCTTCGTCAGTTCCACGTGGAAGCCCATGATTGCCTCTAACTTATCAATCGTGCCGCCCGTATGGCCGAGGCCGCGGCCGGACATCTTAGCAACCGGCACATCAAGAGCCGCAACAAGCGGAGCGAGAACGAGCGTTGTCGTGTCGCCGACGCCGCCGGTAGAGTGTTTATCCACTTTAATTCCTTCAATGGCAGAAAGATCAATCGTTTCACCGGAGTTCACCATAGCCATCGTCAAGTCCGCGCGTTCACGGTCACTCATATCCTGGAAGAAAATCGCCATAGCAAGCGCGCTTGCCTGATAATCAGGAATGCTTCCATCTGTATAGCCGTTCACAAAAAATTGAATTTCTTCAGTGGTGAGTTCTTTTCCGTTTTGTTTTTTGATGATGATATCTACCATTCTCATGTTTGGTCACCGATCCTTTTCGATTAAGTTCAGTAAATCAAGCCCACAATTGCTGCTGATAAAAAGCTGACAAGCGTAGCACCGTATAATAATTTCAAGCCGAAACGAGCGACGACATTTCCTTGCTTTTCATTCAGTCCTTTTACGGCACCGGCAATGATTCCGATTGAGGAGAAGTTCGCAAATGACACAAGGAATACCGATACGATCGCTGTTGTACGGCCGCTGAAATGGAAACCGTTTTGCGTAAGCGACGTCATGGCGACAAATTCATTCGATACCATTTTTGTTGCCATAATGCTTCCCGCATTAACAGCTTCATTCCATGGGATACCGACAAGAAAAGCGAATGGAGCAAACACATATCCAAGAATGCCTTGGAACGAAATACCGAATACTGCATTAAAAATGCCATTGATCAATGCAATAATCGCGACAAATCCAATCAGCATCGCAGCGACGACAACCGCTACTTTGAAACCGTCAAGAATGTATTCTCCGAGCACTTCGAAGAAGGATTGTTTTTCTTCTTCCTCAACACGAAGCATATCCTCTTCTTTTGCAACCTCGTACGGATTGATAATAGAAGCGATAATGAAACCGCCAAATAAGTTCAAAACAAGCGCTGTTACAACATATTCCGGTTTCAGCATTGTCATATACGCACCGACAATCGACATTGATACAGTTGACATCGCAGATGCGCAAAGCGTGTACAAGCGCTGCTGATTTAAAAGACCGAGTTCTTTCTTCAAGGAGATAAATACTTCTGACTGCCCTAAAATCGCAGAAGCCACTGCGTTATACGATTCCAATCTTCCCATACCGTTTACCTTGCTGAGGGCAAGGCCGATATATCTAATGATAAACGGGAGGACTTTCCACTTTTGCAGAATCCCGATCAGAGCGGAAATAAACACGATTGGCAAGAGAACATTCATAAAGAATGTCGTTTGGTCCGCATTCACCAAGCCGCCAAACACAAAGTTAATTCCCTCTGCCGCGTATTCAAGCAGGTAACCGAATCCTTTTGCAAATCCTCCCACGAGGAAATTCCCTATTCCGGTATTGAGGAGAATGTAGCCAAGAATAAATTGCAAAATGAGCATAACAACAATTGGGCGGATCTTAATTCTTTTTTTGCCGCTGCTCGCGATCCACGCGAGGCCTAAAAACACGATTAAACCGATAATCCCAATCAAATACTTCATATGTGTTTCTCCTTTATTTGTATTCGCTTACAATTACTGTTTCCTCAGAAAACGGAAAGCAGTCTGCCTTCCGTCAGCTCTTAATAGTTGTCTCCGCCTGATGCATTTTCTCCTTTTACGATAGAAACGCCTGCGCTGGCGCCAATTCGGCTTGCTCCGGCCTCTACCATTGTGTCTACATCTTCTTTCGTTCTGACGCCGCCAGATGCTTTCACGCCGATATCAGGCCCTACTGTTTTGCGCATTAAGGCGATATCTTCCTTCGTTGCGCCGCCTGTAGAAAAGCCTGTTGATGTTTTTACGAAATCCGCTCCCGCAGACACCGCTAAACGGCATGCACGTTCTTTTTCTTCATCAGTCAGAAGGCACGTTTCGATAATGACTTTGACAAGCGCTTTTCCGGCTACAGCTTCCACTACACCGCGGATATCAGCTTCCACCACATCGTCTTCCTTGTCTTTTAAAGCGGCAATATTAATGACCATATCCACTTCAGTGGCGCCTTTTGAAATGGCGTCTTTTGTTTCGAACGCTTTTGTTTCAGTTGTATTGGCACCGAGCGGGAAGCCGATGACCGTACAAACGTCGACTCCAGTTCCCTTAAGCTCTTTTGCAGCAAGCTCCACCCATGTCGGATTGACACATACTGAAGCAAATTTGTATGTTTTCGCTTCTTCAATTAGTTTTAGAATGTCCGCTTTTTGTGTATGCGGTTTCAAAGCTGTATGATCAATTATGTTGGCTAATGACATCCTTCGCACACTTCCTTTTTTGTTAAGATATTTTTTAGCATAACCGACTTTTGAACATATGTAAATTGGTAATTGAAATTTTGTTCAATGAAAGGTTTGAACGTGTCACAAATCATTAACAAGCGCCCTCGCGGTATGCTGGTCAATGATTAAAACGTTGGCATATTTTCCGGTTAATGCTCCGTGAATGGAAGATACTTTTCTGCTTCCGCCGGCAACTAAAATGGAGCGTTCCTTCAGTCTAAGGTCTTGAAGCTCAACACCGATGGTCCGGTCATTGATGGCGCTGCTGCAAATATTCCCTTTCGCATCAAAAAAGCGTGAACAAATATCCCCGACGGCCTGTTTTTTCAGCAGGGCTTTCTCTTCTTCGTTAAAATATCCGAGCCGAAACAACAGCGCTTCATCACGGACAGTCCCGACCGTAAAGAGAGCGATATTCGCCTGCTTGCCCATCTCAATGATCCGTTCAATATGACGGTCTTTCTCCACCATTCGCTTCACATCCGCATTATCAAACACGACGGGAAGCGGGAGATAGCGCGGCATCGTTTGAAAAGCCTCTGCAAACAGCTGAATCGTTTCAGCCGAATACGTGTTTACCCGGGAATGGCTGATGCCGCCTTTCAGCTGGACGACCTCGACGCCTTTTACCTGCTTCGGCTGCATGTTTTGCGCGATTTGATACATGGTGGTTCCCCAGCTGACGCCGACAATGTCGCCGTCTTTTACCGTTTCATGCATATATTCTGCACCATAGCGGCTTAGGTCATGTGTAATTCCTGCATAATCGGGTGTCGGGGAAAACACAACATGCGCCTCAAGGAGCCCGTATTTCTCTTCAAGTATGGAACCGAGCGCATCCAAATCCTCAAAAGGGTCCATGACGCGAATCTGGACATACCCTTTTTCCTTTGCATATTGCAGCAGCCGGGAAACGGTTGGCCTTGAAATGTTGAGCTGCTCAGCAATTTGCTGCTGACTGTAGTCAGACTGATAGTAAAGCCTTGCCGCTTCTATGCTTAATTGCTGTTTTTCCCGATCCATTCTGCACCTCCCTGTGGATCAGTCCTGATAAAACTGCTTTTGATTTGCTTTTATTATACAGGCTGGCGCCGGCTTTCATCCACCTGATTTCTAAGAAACTGAAAAACGCTCTGGGCGCGGACCTGCCCAGAGCTTACTTCTCCCAAGTCATATGCTGATAAATGCCTTTCATAATGGCGTACATTCCATATAGGATCAGGCCTAATGCCAATATAGACAGAATCAATTTGCCATGCGGCTGCTGCGCGAGTTCTGCGAGCGCGCCGTCAAAGCCTCTTGTGTCGTCGGGATCAGCGGTCATGGCTGTCTTGATGAGAAAATAGCCGATAGCCGAGAAAATAATGGCCCGGGCGATATTGCCTGCGCGTCCTGTGTTTTTCGTGATGCATATCATCTGTTTGTTCATTTTTGATGTATCGAATTCTTTCATAAAAGCAGCCCGAACGCCTTTCATAAATTGAACAATCGCAAATACGATAAAACCCGCACCCGTAAGCCCTGTGAGCCATTGGCCGAACGGCTGCGCCAATACATAAGCGGACCACGTCTGTTCTGAAGTGCCGCCGTCCCCTTGGCCAAACACAAATCGCAAGGCATTCCAAGCGATGGATGTGTAAACAGCGGCACTGAAAAAGTTTCCTATTCTCCGCGACAGGCCTCGCCTGCTGTTTCCGTGCCCCTCCGTGTCCTTGATCGCGCTTAACACCATCCAGATCACATAGCCGATAAGGCCGATGCCTATAAAAAAAAGCAATAGTGACCCATACGGCATGCGTGATAGCGTTTGGAGAGCTCCGCTCGAATCTTTGGCGCGGCCTGCCCCGGCAGCCGTCATAAAAGCCAAAACCCCAAGCAGAATAAAAACGCCGCCGAATGCAAAATAACCAAGCCTCCCGAATCGTTTGATCCAAGGCTTGGTTTCCTGTTTTATTTTTGACATGTACCGGTCTTTCACCGCCATGTGTCCAACCCTCTTTCACAGAAATCTTTACTGTAACATTCCCGATTGAACAAAGTTGAAACAGCTCCTGCCTCAGCTATGGCTGGCTGAGATACGTTTTTGCTGTTTAGCTGATTGTGCAGGTGTCATCCAAGCAGCCGCTGCGGCAGCTGTGACTCCGCCTGCTAATTTCCCAATGATCATGGCCGCCGCCATTTCTTTTTTCATTCCAGCTACAAAACCGAGATGGCTGCCGAGTACAAAGGCGCCGCTGACCGCAAACGCGACATTGATGACCTTTCCTCTCGGCGTCATATCCTTTAATGAAGCCAGCATTGGGATATGATGCGCCAAAGAGGTCACTAAGCCTGCTGTTGCTGTCTCATCTAAATGAAGGCATTTCCCCAGAGCCTGAAGCGGTTTTTTAAAGGTTTTTGTAATAAATGCCGTCATCGGGAACGCCCCTGCCAGAGCAATGGCGATGGTCCCTGTCGTTTGTATCCCTGTCTCGACATTCTCCATTCCCGGAATCAGCACAATGCCGGTCATCGTTTCAACAGAAACAGCTGCAAGCCCGATAATCGCAACCATACTGACCGCTTTCCCGAAGAGATGAAACAACTGAATCATTCTGTCGGTGTATCGCCATAACC
Source organism: Bacillus subtilis subsp. subtilis str. 168 (assembly GCF_000009045.1). Lineage (GTDB taxonomy): Bacteria > Bacillota > Bacilli > Bacillales > Bacillaceae > Bacillus > Bacillus subtilis. The sequence continues at coordinate 4,054,914 of NC_000964.3, forward strand.
CAAAAGCGATGACAGCAGATAACAGACTCGGGATCAGAAGATTTTTACCTATCATGCCGATGTCAAAGCCTGCGCATAATCCGCCGATTAAGCAACCGATCGGCACTGTGCACAGCCCGATTAATATGCCTTTCGCAAAATACGGATGATCCTCTTTTTCGATGATGCCAAGAGCGACGGGAATCGTGAAGACGATTGCCGGCCCCATCATTGTTCCTAAAAACACCCATGAAAACAGCCCGGCCTGCGGATCTTTCGCCATTTCTCCAGCCAGCGCATATCCTCCCATATCAATCGCCAAAATGGTGTTCGCAAAGGAAGAAGGATCCGCGCCAATCGCTGTGTAAAACGGAGCAACAATGGGAATCAAGATTGCTGCCAGCACGGGCGCCAGCGATACAATTCCGATCATGGACAGCGCCAGCGGCCCCATAGCCTTAAAGCCGTCCGCAAACCGCTCGCCTAGCCCCCATCTGTTTCCCAAACAATAATCCGCTGCTCCCCATAGTAAAAAGGCAGCCAAAATGAATACAACCGCGTCATTCACCGTCATGGTTTTCTCCTTTTTCAAACGTATGATTGGTTTTATCATATCATCTGAAATCACCGAATAGAGTTGATCTTATTCAATATGAGCTAAAAATTCTTTTATATCGGCTTTTTCAACGGCTGTTATAATGCGTCGCGCTTTTTCTTGCGGGACCGTTAATGTCAATTTTTCTATTATGTCTTCTTCAGACAGCTCATTTCCTGGTGCCCCTTTTGGGCAGTCCACACGCGCTTCGCAAATCCGGCCGTCTGATAAATAGGCCCGGACAATCGTGAAACGGCCTTTTGGAACGGCATGAGGAGCCGGCTGAATAGCATTGTCATATACGCGCTGAATTCGCCCCATTGTCGTTTGAACCCCGTTTGGGATCGGCTGGCTGCTGAAATGTTCAACGGTCAGGCCGTGTCCATGCAAAGCAAGAGCAATCACATATTCAACGCTGAAACGGCCTTCCTCTCCAGCTTTTGGAGATCTTTCCGTCAATGCAGCATCTCCGCCTGGCGGAAATATCACTTCAATACGTTCGGTATTGGCAGCAGAAATGGTTTCTTCGGAGATAAGCTGTCGTACCGCATCTGCAGCATGGTGTGCCGCGGAACAAAATGGATAGATTTTAAACCATAGACCCGGCTGCACAATTCTCCACGGTGCCCCCCAATCGTTTAGCAAAGTGTGTTGTGCTTTCTCAACGTCACCGTACAGACTGAAGAAACCAGTTTCTCCATCAAGTGCCGTGCGGGACCCGCCAAATTCTGATTGGGCCAGCTTAACGGCCAGCAAGCCAGCCTGAGCCGCCAAACCGGCGTGCAGCGGTTTCATTTCTGTTCCAAATTGCACCCTCATCCCAGCAGATTGCGTAGCCGCAAAACCAATTGCTTTTTCCAACTCTTCCTGAGTCAGCTCCTCAGCATAACCTACGGCGCAGGCAGCAGCGATGGCACCAAGCGTACCTGTATTATGCCAGCCCTTCTCATAGTGGCGGCTGCCAATTGATTCTCCCAGCCGTGCCATCACTTCAACACCAACAACATAAGCGCCAAGAAGCCGCTCGTCATGTCCGCGAGCGGCAGAAGCAATAAGGGCCGGTACGATGACTGCACTGGGGTGTCCTCTTACATCGGAGTGGACATCATCAAAATCCAATGCATGGGCGATAAATCCATTGAGCATCGCGGATTGTAATGGCGCGGCCTTTTTGCCCTGTCCGATAACAGGAACAAGGGGCCGGCCTCCTTCATCCTCTATCAGACGGAGGAGCTTTTGAATTCCTTTATCTTCTCTTCCTGCGAATGAAGCGGCAGTAAAATCAAGTAATCCCTTTTTTGCTTCGTGAATCGCGTCAACTGAATGCTCAGGTTGTGACGTTCTCACAGCCTCTGCAAGACCTGCTGTCAGCCCTTGTTTGCTCATTTGATGGTCTCCAATACAATAACCGCCAGCTCCGCAAAGTATTGAGAGGCAACCGTAAGGGCTTCTTCATCCAGTGTAAAGGCCGGATGATGCCACTCCTCCGTCCCGTTCGTTCCCATCCAGACAAAAAATCCCGGAATCTTCTCTTGATACAGAGCGAAGTCTTCTCCGCCCGGAGACTGCTCAGCGTGAACGGTTTGATAGCCAAGCCGTGCCGCAGCTTCGGATGCCGCATTCAAAAATGTGCCGTCATTCTGAACGGAAGGCAAATAAGGAAACCACTTGAATTCTGCTTGTGCCCCATAGCCCGCTGCAATTCCTTCAGCCACTCGTCTCATATGCTCGGGAACAGCCTGCCTCGCTTCTTTTTGAAAGGTTCGAACCGTCCCCTCCATTTCAGCTTGGTCTGGAATTACGTTCCACGAGGTGCCCGCCTGTACTCTTGTGATACTGACGACTGCGTTTTGCAGTGAGCTGATATTGCGGCTGACCACAGATTGCAGCCCGCTGATGATTTGTCCGGCTGCAGCGATTGGATCAATACTGTTATTTGGGATGCCGGCGTGCCCGCCTTTCCCTTTGATGACGATCTCAAATCGGTCAACACTTGCCATGAGCGGACCTTCCTTTACACCAATGGTCCCGACAGGCAGATCCGGCTTATTGTGCATGCCGAAAATCGCAGAAACGCCATTAAGTACGCCAGCTTCTAGAACCTTTCTTGCTCCTGCGGCAATTTCTTCGGCCGGCTGAAAGATAAAGCGGACTGTACCTTTCAGCTCGGCCCTTCTTTGATTCAGCAACATCGCTGTGCCAATAATAGAAGCAGTATGAAAATCGTGTCCGCACGCATGCATTGTGCCATCAACCTTAGATGCAAATGGAAGATTCGTCTGTTCTTGGATCGGGAGCGCGTCAATGTCCGCTCGTATTGCTATCACGGGGCCGTCTTCCCGTCCTTTGATTTCTGCAATCACACCAGTCTTCAATTGAGGGACATCAAGTATTTCGATTTGCTCCTCCTCAAGCCAACGGCGGATTTTTTTCGTCGTTTCAACCTCTTGAAATGACAGTTCAGGATGTTCATGAAGATCACGCCGCATATTGATTAAACGGGTATGAAACGCTTTGTCGGCCATTGTTCTTCTCCCCTTCTTATATAAGCTCTGCAGGCTCTCCCACCTGCTTGATAAATCGTTTCGTCCGTTCGTTTTTCGGATGGTCAAACAGTTCCTCTGGCGTTCCCTGCTCGATAATATGGCCGTCTGCCATAAAAATCACTTGATCAGCAACCTCTTTTGCAAACGCCATTTCGTGTGTAACAATGATCATCGTTGTTTGTTTTTCCGCAATGGACTTGATGACCTGAAGCACCCCTGTGACGAGCTCAGGGTCAAGCGCTGACGTTGGTTCATCCAGCAAAATCGCATGCGGATTGACCGCAAGCGCCCGCGCAATGCCGATTCGCTGCTGCTGGCCGCCGGACATTGTGATTGGATAGCTGTCAGCCTTATGCTCCAGACCGACTTGTTTCAGAATCTCCATTCCAATACGTTTCGCTTCGTCGCGTGGTTTATGTTGAGCCACGATTAAAGCTTCTGTAATGTTTTGCAGAGCCGTTTTATTTTTAAACAGATTGTAGTTTTGAAAGACCATGGCCGTTTGCTGGCGAAGCCGATGTGCTTCCTTGCGTGTAAACTTTTCCGCATTCAGTTTGGCTTCTCCGATTTCAATAAGGCCTTGATCCGGACGCTCTAATAGATTTAAGCACCGGAGAAGCGTTGATTTTCCGGAACCGGACGGACCGATGATTGCCACCACTTCTCCGCGTTTCACTTCTAGATCGATTCCGTCGAGCACGACGAGATCTTTAAACGCTTTGCGAATATTTTTTACTGTTATCAACTGATTTCACCTCTAAGTCCGGTATGGCTTGCTCATGGCACGTTCAAACAAGTCCTGCAAAATGCTGTAGATAATGGTAAGAACCCAATAGACGATCGCAACCGCCAAATACGTCTCAAAATATTTGAGGTTTCCTGAAGCGTACATCTTCCCTTGGGCGAACATCTCCATGACCCCTAATGTAAAGGCCAGTGACGTTTCTTTCAGGAGCCCGATAAATGTATTGCCCGTTGCCGGAATCGCATTTCGGATCGCTTGCGGCAAAATAATCCGTCTGTATGCCTGAAATTTTGTCATACCGACAGACAGGCACGCCTCCAGCTGCCCGTCATCAACAGAATTGAGGGCGGCCCGGAAGATTTCTGCCAAATAAGCTGCGTTTTTTAAGCTTAACCCGATGATGGCAGCTGTGAGAGCTGTCATTTTGCTCATCTCTGGAAATAGCTGCGGCAGCCCGTAATAGATTAAGAACAGCTGTACAAGTGTCGGCACGCCTCGGAAAAAGGATATATACAGCTTTGACAGCTGATGAAGCACTGGAATTTTGTTTTTTGTAATGAGTGCGAGAATAAGTCCTCCGATAATGGCAAAAATCATAGCTGCTATTGCCATAAACAAGGTGATCGGAAGGGCCTGAATTAAAGTCGGGAACGCTGATATCATGAATTCCCAATCAATCGTGTTCATTCTGGTGAGTCACCGCCGTTTCTTAATGCTTCTGTTCTACTGTGATATCTTCATTAAAGTATTTTTCAGAGAGTTTTTTCAGTGTTCCGTCTTTACGCAATTCATCTAGGGCCTTATTGACTTTTTTGCGGAGCTTGTCGTGCGCATCGTCCTTGGCAAATGGGAATGCAACCTGTTCGTAAACAATCGGATCTCCTGCAAGCTTTAATGGCAAACCGGTCTTCTTGATTTGCGCGATCAATACAGTTCGGCTGTTGACATAAGCGTCTACACGGCCGTACGCAACATCCTTCAGCGTACCCTCTTGTGTTTCGTACGTTTTGATATTGATTTTTTTATCAGGATCTTTGCTTTCAAGGTTTTTCGCGTGGTTTGAACCGAGAACGGCTGCGACTGTCTTGCCTTTTAAATCGTCTACTGATTTGATGTCTGTATTGTCTTTTTTGACGACAATCTGTGTTCCCGCATAAGCGTATGGTTTCGTAAAGTTATACGTTTCCTTACGTTCGTCTGTCACAGCTACCTGGTTGGAAATGGTGTCAAGCTTGCCTGTTTGAAGCTCTCCCATCAGCCCGCTGAATTCAAGCAGCTTCCAGTCCAGTTTCATGTCAATTTTCTTAGCGACTGCTTCCATCACTTCCACGTCAAAGCCTGTCAGCTTTCCGTTTTCTTTATAAGCAAATGGGTAACTTTGTCCTGTCGCACCGACATGAAGCACATTGTCATCCTCTTTACTGCTGCTGTTTCCATTGCCGCAAGCTGAGAGCACCGCTAATAATGCAGCAACGACCAGCACTGTCCATTTTTTCATCTTCATTTGATTTTCCCGCCTTTTCTATTTTTATAGATCATGTCGCAATTGTTTTTTCATATAGACTGTGATATGCCCTTTTCCAAGGTCTTGTTCACCTGAGCGGACATATCCTTTTCGTTCGTACATCTCAATCAGCCACGGATGCTTATCCGCTGTTCCGAGTGAGACAAACGGAACCTTTAACGTATCGCGAAGGATTGTTTCCTCCAGCCATTGAAGCAGCTTTGTTCCGATTCCTTTTTTACCGGTGTCGGGGTCCACAGCAAACCACCAGATATGCGGAACGCCATACGGTCCCGGCTGTTTTCCCCAAGGCATTCTCAAGGTGATGGTCGCGATGATCCGCCCGTCTTCTTCCATGACGTAGCAAGCATTTTCCCGAATATTTTTCAGCACCAAATCCAAATCCGCATGAGCAGCAGCAAAACGAATGCCGAGCTTTCGAATCGGTTCATAAGCCCGCAATGTCAGCTCGAGAAGCTGTTCGGCATCACGTTCAACTGCAAGGCGGTATCGTGGCTTCATCTAGCGTTCCTCCTTACTTTGCATAGCGGTTTACCGGCTTTTCCAAACCGAAGTGCTCTCGTAATGTTGTGCCTTCATATTCTTTTCTGAACACGCCGCGCTCCTGTAAAATCGGAACCACTTGATCAACAAACACTTCAATTCCTTCTGGAAGAAGCGGAGGCATGATGTTAAACCCGTCACACGCTTTCGTATCCACCCATTCCTGCATCTTGTCGGCGAGCTGCTCCGGCGTGCCGACGAAGATATGGTGGCCTCTGGAGCCTGCAACGTATTTGTAAAGCTCTCGTATCGTCATATTGTCACGTTCAGCCATCTCCTGAACAAGCTTGAAGCGGCTCTTCACCGCATTGGAAGCTTCGGCGTCAAGCTTCGGCAGCGGCCCATCAAGCGGATATGCCGACAAATCAATTCCGCCTAAGTAATTTTGGAGAATTTGCAGACCGACAGATGGGATAATCAGATCTTGGAGCTCCTTGTATTTGGCTTGCGCTGCTTCTTCTGTATCGGCAATGATTGGGAAAATACCCGGCATAATGGCAATTTTTTCTGGATCACGTCCGAATTCCGCAGCCTGTTCTTTAATGGATTGATAAAATTCTTGAGCTGATTCCAGGTGGTTTTGTGCTGTGAAGATCACTTCGGCTGTTTTGGCAGCCAGCGCTTTTCCGTCTCCTGATGATCCTGCCTGGATAATGACCGGCTGGCCCTGCGGGGTTCTTGAAACGTTTAGAGGTCCGCGAACCGAGAAATATTCTCCTTTGTGGTTCAGCTCATGCATTTTTTCTTTGTCAAAGAATTCACCCGTTTCTTTATTACGGATAAAGGCGTCCTCTTCCCATGAATCCCAAAGCCCCTTTACAATCTCGACAAATTCCTCTGCCCGCTGATAGCGCAAATGGTGTTCAAGGTGCTTTTCACCGCTGAAATTCAGCGCTGTTGATTCAATAGATGAAGTGACGACGTTCCATCCGGCACGGCCATTGGACAGATGATCCAATGACGCAAACTGTCTGGCAATATGGAATGGCTCGCTGTATGTAGTGGAGGCTGTTGCTGTCAGTCCGATTTTTGATGTGACCTGCGCCAAAGCAGAGAGCAGGGTGAATGGCTCAAACCTTGTTAATACATTTGGATGTGATTTGCTGTCAATTGAAAGGCTGTCCGCTAAAAACAGCATATCCAGCTTGCCTCGCTCCGCTGTTTTCGCAAGCTCTTTAAAATAATCCAAATTCATGCTCGCATCTGACGGCGCGTCCGGGTGCCGCCAAGACGCAACATGATGGCCTGTACCTGCTAAAAATACCCCTAATTTGATTTGTTTCTTTTTGCTTGTCATGGCGATACTCCTTTTATCATGTTTTTAGGCTGAATAATCCGAAAAATAAACTCCTATATTCCTAGTCGTTTAATATGAATAAATCAAAATGTACCTTTGTCTTGGACGTTTGTCAATGAGTTAAGATTAATTTTTTCTATTCAAGCGAAAAGACCCTTGCGTGACCATGAGGGAACGGCATTGATTCATTCAACTAGTGCAACCTCTATATCGGCAAGAAAACTGAGTCTAATGAAGCAAAGACTCAGTTTTCTTCCAATAATTTCATATAAGATTTCGCCATTTCCTTTGCCTTTTCTTCGCTTTTGCAAACCGCCTATCCATTCAGACGCCGTAACGATTGTATAAAAAAACAGCTGACTCCAGATATTCAAACCGGAATCAGCTGATTGATGTGAATTAATTAAGCTCATGAATACTCTCTTCTGCTTTAGCGGAAAACACTTTAGGCTCCAAACAGTCAAGGTCTTCATGAAATAAATTTACTTTTTGGATTTGCCGATTGTCATAGTGGTGGAAATAGTAGTTTCCAGTTTCGTTGCACATCACGGAAGTATATTGCGTATAATGAATTTCGTCTTCTTCCGTTATCACTGCGCCCTTTGGTATCGTCATATTTGCCAAAATTTGAAAAGCGGCTGTTACACCTTTCGTTTCATCGGCCGCCGGCTCTAGATGTTCTTTCAAATAAACAGCTCTGACAAACCGGGAAGGCGGTGTATAATCCCCCGGCAGACCAACAGTTCCTAAGCCTTGGCCAAAAGCAGAAAGGGCTAATCCGCCCATCTCTTTGCTCTCTAATTGCTTCGGTCTGATTCCTGTATATTGCTGCAGATTGGTTACATGCCATATAAAGTCGGGGCTGTTCGTCATGACACCAGGTTGATTATCATAGACTTTGAGGCCGTCTGCTCTTGGTTCTATCGTCAGGTTTCGGCCCGTCCGGTCTGACAATATCCAGTGAAGCGGTAAAACTGTATCCAATAGATCTAATTTTTTCTCTACAATCGTTAAAGATCGAATCTTTTCTTTTACGTCTTCCAAAGACTGACAGACTGACAGCACCCATGTCACAAACTCATGCGGGACAATGTGAACGGTATCTTCCCGTATCGTTTTTTCGTACTCCGCATAGCCCGGAAAATAAAGCGCCGCACAAGATAAACCGCTTTCATTAATGCCGTCGGCAAATAATATATTTCCAAGTTTTCTCCCCATACCGATAAACGCGTACTGTGTCTGATGGGCCCTTCCGTCAGCTTCACTGTTCCAGCTGTAACGGCGCGGATAGAGAATCACCTCTGTCCCCAGCTGAAATGCAAAATCCATTGTTCTTGCTAATACATGTTTACGGTCAGCAGTTTCCAATGTAAGACTTGTGCACATTTGATCAGTCCCCTTTTCAATTCAGATTAATATCATACATATTGTGAACGAATTGGTTTTATCAGCATAACGAAAGTCAAATCGATTCGTCAAAGAATTGACATTACATCAAATAAAACGAAAAAATCCAGCCTTTAGAAGGCTGGATTTTTTATTATTTAGCCAAAACAAGCTCGTGAATCGCATGTGCAACGCCATGTTCATTATTGGAGCGTGTTTGAAAGTTTGCTGCTTCCAATACTTCTGGGATGGCGTTTGCCATGGCAACCCCGCAGCCCGCCCATTCGATCATTGTCAGGTCGTTCCCGTTGTCGCCTATGCACATGACTTCCGCCTGTTCAATTCCAAGCAGCTGAGCCAGCTGGCGTACAGCATTTCCTTTGCTGGCTTCCGAGTGCAGAATTTCATAAAAGAAAGGCGCGCTTCTGACCATTGTATATTTTTCTCTCACGTCTTTTGGAATCGATGTAATGACGCGGCTTAAGTTCTCCGGTTTATCAATAAACATCACTTTCGGGATGAGGATATCTTTTGGCACCTCGTCAATCTTGCGGAAATGAAGCGGCACCTGTGTCACATAGGATTCGTATACGGTAAATTCGCTAATATCCCGGTTAGGCGTATACAAATTAGATGAGTCAAAGAAATGCATCGGCGTCTTCAGCTCTAAGCTCAGGTCATATAATGAAGTCAAATCATCATAACCGAGAGACAGCTCTGAGACCACTTCATTTGTATGCGTATTTTGAACAAGTGCTCCATTATACGCAATAACATAGTCGCCTTCTTCAATTAAATTCAGTTCATCTAAATATCTCTGCACACCCCCGATAGGCCGGCCGGTGCAAAGCACAATTTTGACACCTTCCGCTTTTGCCGCGTGAAGGGCGTCGCGGACCTCCTCTGTTACTTCATGATGATCATTTAAAAGTGTTCCATCCATATCAATTGCAATTAGTTTGTACATCCTGCATCTCCTTCATGTCGTTTTCAGGCTATAGTCCCATCATATCGTTTTTTCTTTTTGATATTCAACCGGAAGAGATGGTTTTCTCCGGATTCTGTTTAGACGCCGCCCTTGTCTTCGGATACGCAAGCGCGGTTTCCGCTTTCTTTCTGCCTTGACGCCGTTTTCTGCTTTTTTCTGTTTCATCAGCAGAAAGCCGGCAGCTAGAAAAGGAATGCCGGTTATATTCAAGATGGCAAGCTTCACACCCGCCGCGATGAAAAAGAACCCCCATGAAGATGATGGATTCCGTCTGATCATGACGTAAGCCGCCATTTCCAGAACGATCAGGATGGCATGAAGCACTATGCCATAAATCAGCAATACAAGGGCAAAAAACAAAACATAATTCACGATTGCCCCTGAGTACATCATAGCGCGCATCATTTGTATAAACGATAAGGACTGCATGGAGCCGCTGATGACATTAGGGTTATAGATCGTATAGTCACTAAATAAATGTTTGACTTTGAGAAAAGCCCATAATATAAATATCCATTGAATGATATGTAAAACAAGCCCCGCTGCCACCAGTCTTTCAGCTTTTTGATTTCTCATCTTTCTCCTCCCTGCCGGTCTTTGATTCGATTCTTGTCATCGTTTTTCTCTGTCCATTTTGCTCCCATATCAATGTCCCGTTTTCTCCTCTTTTCAGCGTGCTTTTGAGCGGATAATAAGGGCCGAGGTACTGAATCTCGATAGACCCGTCAGTGCTTTGGGAAATCACCTTGTATGCCATAAAAGGCAGCTGTACCTCTCCTCTTCCTTCCATCACTTCCGTTTCCACAACCTCGTCTTCGGTAAATGTGACTGTTGCTGATTTCACACCGTCCGTTGGCCCGGGGGCACGCCCCTCATCCCACGTTCCGTAATAAAACGGCGTCTCTTCTTTTTGCTGCTGGCAGCCCGATACCATGATGCATACAGCAATTAAAAACAAAATGCCATATTTGTTTCTCAAGGGGATCACCATTCTTTCCTCCTTTTTTGGGCGAATGCCGTGCCACTGTGCCAATGACTACATAAGTTATAAGGAATTCACCCACAAGGAGACTGATCACATGAACCCTTATCAATATTACAGCCCTCAGCTGCCTCAGCAGGAACCTTACTATAGCCACTATGAGTACAATCCTTATCCGCAGCAGGATGTATACGATCCATACCAAATGGACAGACAGCCGGCATTGGAAAGAAGAATCGCAGCACTTGAACGGCAAAATGAACAGCAGTCAAGAGAATTAACCCGTCTGACAAACGAAGACCGCCGTCAAAATCGGGAAATTGCACGGATTGCCGAACAGGTCAATCAGTTAAGCCAGGCTGTTGAACGCCATACACGCCGCCTAAATCGGCTCAATCAGCGCCTCCGTACAGTAGAAAACCGGCTGAATATCCCATTTACTGCAGGGGAAGGCGGTTTCTGAGCGAAACAAAGAAAAAAAGCGGAATACGATTCTCCCATCTCAGGGTTTCGTTTTCCGCATTTCTTATATGTTAAAACGGAACATTTACATAAAAAGGGTTTGTACCCAGTATACAATCTTTACCGTTTTCATTCAAAGATAGAGGGGCTGAGGAAAATAATTGTAGTTCCTCTTTGACGGAATTTCTTTTCATTCAAGTTGCATGATAATACCGACTCACGTCAATCGATACATGGAGGGATCATTCATGCATAATACACAACACGGCTTGCAGCAGCTGAACCAATGCCGCCAAACTGCTCAGCAGCTCATTCAGCAAACACAGCAAAGCAGCCAGCAATATCGCCAAATGCTTCATCAGGAACAGCAAAACATCCAAATGCTGCAGCAGATTCTAAACCACGAACAACAAGCTGCACATACCATTCAGCAAGCACTGCACGGGCATGACATGGCGATTCAAAAGTGCCAGCAGGTTGTCAACATGTGCAACCAAATGCAACAGGAACTTACTGGACAATCCAGCGTCATGAATACGAATGTGTCTACACTTCCATTCGGCCAAAACACGACATTTCAGCAGCAATCCTACCAGCAGTAACATATAAAAAGCTCAACACAATGCGAGTGTTGAGCTTTTTTTCTTACTGTTCTTTGCGAATATGTATATCCTGAATAGACTGTTTCGGTGCATGAAATCTGCTCTCGGCTTCACTTCTTGCCTCGGCAAAAGCCCGCGCCTCCACATGATCTTTGTAGACATCCAGCTGAATCAAATACAGCGGGCGCACTTTAAATCCATGAATAATGGTTACCGCCCATAACGGGACCACAATAAAAACACCGGGCAGATCGGGCAAAACAAAACCAAACGCAAAAATGAAAAAATAAATGATGCCGTACATGATCCACTTTCTATTTCTAACCTTGATGCCAATAAATAAAAAGGCAAAAAAACTGGTAATGGCAAAAGGCATGAAAATAAACAGCATCCACCAGCTATGCAGCCATTCCCAAGCGGCACCTCTTTTTGTAATTCCCATATTTTTCTCCTCCTATTTACCTATAATAATCGATTAGGCACACCGCGTCACCCATAAACGGGAAAAACTTTCTCCCTTAAAAATAGTGATAGACGGAGAACAGGTTTCTTGCTATATTATTAATTGATAATGATAATCATTACTAATCTATTGAGATACATAGTGGGAGGGTTCTTGATGAAAAAGAACATATTGCTCGTGGGCATGCTTGTGCTGCTTCTCATGTTTGTCAGCGCTTGCAGCGGCACGGCTTCTAAAGGGAGCTCAAGCGATTCTGCTTCCGAAAAAACAGAAATGAGAACATACAAATCACCAAAAGGGAACGTCAACATTCCTGCACATCCGAAACGCATCGTCACTGATTTTTATGCCGGTGAATTGCTGTCTGTCGGGGCCAATGTGGTCGGCTCAGGCTCATGGTCATTTGATAATCCGTTTTTAAAATCAAAGCTGAAAAATGTGAAGGATGTTGGTGATCCAATAAGCGTTGAAAAAGTGATGGAGCTTCAGCCTGACTTAATTGTTGTCATGAATGAAGAGAATGTTGATAAATTAAAGAAAATCGCTCCGACTGTTGTCATACCTTATAACACAGCGAAAAACGTAGAAGACACAGTCAGCATGTTCGGAGATATCGCCGGAGCGAAAGACCAAGCAAAATCCTTTATGGCTGACTTTAACAAAAAAGCGGAAGCAGCTAAGAAGAAAATTGCCGGCGTCATCGACAAAGATGCAACCTTCGGCATTTATGAAAACACAGACAAGGGCGAATTCTGGGTGTTCAATGACAATGGCGGACGCGGCGGCCAAGCTGTATACAATGCACTTGGGTTAAAAGCGCCTGAAAAAATTGAGCAAGATGTCATCAAAAAAGGAGAGATGAAACAGCTCTCTCAAGAGGTTATTCCTGAGTATGCCGCAGATTATATGTTCATTACGGATTACAACCCGAAAGGCGAAAGCAAAACACTCGACAAGCTGGAGAATTCCTCCATTTGGAAAAATCTTGACGCTGTTAAACATAATCGCGTGTTTATCAATGACTTTGACTCGTTCTACCCGTACGACCCGATTTCTGTCAGCAAACAGGTGGATATCATCACCGACATGCTGATCAAACGGGCCGAAGAAAATAAAAAATAAAAAAACGGCACAGTCATGACGCTGTGCCGTTTTTTATGATTCACTTTAATTTTGACTGTACGGAGTCCGGCATATCTTCAAACTTGACTTCTTCCCAAGTCTCGACATACTTTCCTTTCGCCTTCACCTTCAAATACGCGTTCTTCCGAAGCTCTTTGCCGGCGAAAAAGGTCACTTCTTCTTTTTTCCCGGATGCATTATATCCGTCTAATGTATATTCAGTACCGCCCGGACTAAGATGTCTGCCATCTCGATCAATCTGAACATAGACATCTTGCTGGTGAATAAACGGATTAAATCTGTCTGTAACATCGTTATGAAAAAAGAGAAGCCCGCATATTACGGCAGCAGCCGCCAAGACGGCCAGGATTGCCATTGCTTTTTTCATCTTTGCACTCCCCTTACTTGTTCATTTTTTTCAAATAGCTTGACCGCACCGCGAGGAAGAATAGAAGCTGAAAAATGAAAAACCCTCCGATGGTGAGACTGAGCGGCCCCGCTACATCGGAATATCCTTCCACAGCCAATGTTCTCAAGGCAAACAGTGTATGCATGACGGCAATGACAAATGGAAAGAAGAAAAGAATCGCCAATTGTATTGTCACGCTTTGCGCCATTTCTCGCTCACTCAGGCCGATTTTGGCCAGTGAACGGTAGCGCTCCCGGTCTTCATCTAAATCAGTGAACAGCCTGAAATATAAGAAACTTGCTGCCGCGACAAAGAATACAATTGCGATAAACAGGCCGATAAATAGACTCAGGCTCGGCAGCTGCACCGTATCATAGTAAGTCCCCGCTTTTGAAGCAAAATCAGAATGCACGTCGATATAATTGCCGTAAATCTCATTTTGCAAGGATTGGCTGATCTCAAGACTGTCTTTCCAATGATCATAGCTGTAGCCGTATAATGACGCTTTATCACCGAGTGATTTCAGCTGATCAAAGGTTTGATCATTCACCGCGATGATAGCATTCAATGAGATCAGCGGTTTTTTGACTTCTTTTACCGACAGTTTTTGATCAGACAGCTCCCCTTTTTGGTTCAGCAGCTTCAGCTGATCCGGCGCTTCGTTTTTGAAATTGCGGTCATACGTTCCCGGGAAATAGACAGCCTCGTCTTCTTTCAGGCCGTTCACTTTGACATGGAAGTATTTTGCCGCATCCGATTCACTGATCATGTAAACAGGGGGAACAGTTTCTCCTTCCTGATAGCGAACATAGGAAACATCTATTTTGTCTTTCGTATACGTAAAACCGTGTGTTTTCAGTTCATGGTCAATATCTTTCAAATGAGTCTGTTCTTTTGGATTGTTGCTGTAAGATAAATACTCCATTTCATAAGCGGACTCTTCCGCTCCGACGGTCGATTTGTACATTGCGAGCACGCCTGTCGCAGTAAACGCAACCGCGGAAATAATGCTGACAATAAAGAACAGGCGGGCGTTGTCTTTTAGACGATAGACAAGGTCAGAAACCCAAATGATGTTTTTCCCGCGCAGATAAAAGGTTTTCCACTTCTTCAGCGCGCGCAGAATCCATATGCTGCTTTGGCTGAAAAAGAAATATGTTCCGATAACGGTGAGCAGTAAAATGATAAACGGTTCGGCCCCGTGGACATTGCCTTTAAGAACCATGCCGTACCCGCCGCACAGACAGGCGATGCCGAATAAGGACAGAAGCACGGACGGCTTAGGCTCCGGTTTAACCTTGCCAGTGCCCTTTATTAATTTGATAACCGTATTTGATCTGACAAAAAGGATCGTAAACTGCGATAAAAAGAAAAATAAGAGCAGAAATCCGCAGGCCGTAATACCGAGCGCTTTCCAAGGCATATACAAAGGCAGCGCGTCCATTTCTAAAATATAAGCGCCGACCGTAAAGAACGTCTTTGAAAAAATGAATCCTCCGATAATACCGGCTGCAATTGACATGACGCCGATGATCATATTTTCCGCAGTAATGAGCTTTCTCAGCTGCCCCGGCGTGATGCCCTGCATGAGCAGAATGCCGAATTCTTTATTTCTCGATTTCAAAAATGCATTAACCGAATACAGAACAAATAAGAAAGAAAAAACAAAGATCATCCATTCCGCGGCGGTTAAGCCTTTTTTGGCGATGTTATTCAGGTAGCCTTCCTTTAATGCCGGATGAAACAGGAACATCGCAAAGGTAAAGAAAATCAAAACGGAAAAGGCGCTGCTTAAAAAGAATGCAAGATAGGCCCTTTTGTTTCTCGTGACGTTTTTATAAGCGAACTGAAGAAAGGTCATTTGCGTTTCCCCCCAGCATAGACAGCACATCGAGAATTTGTTCATAAAATACTTGGCGGTTTTCCCCGCGGTAAATCTCATTAAACAGTTCGCCGTCTTTTATAAAGATGACGCGGCGGCAGTAGCTTGCCGAAACCGGATCGTGGGTCACCATCAAAGCCGTGACATGATCATCCCGATTCAGGCTCTGCAACGTTTCCATGACGTCTTTTGTCGCTTTGGAATCAAGGTTTCCAGTTGGTTCATCGGCCAGAATGAGTGACGGCTTATGAATGACCGCTCTTGCGATGGCGGCCCGCTGGCGCTGGCCTCCGGATACTTCAAACGTCCGCTTGTTAAGCAGGTTTTCGATACCGAGCTTTGCCGCGATGCCGTGCAGTTTTTCTTCCATTACAGACGGCGCTTCTTTTTCAAGCGTTAACGGCAGCATGATATTTTCACCGATCGTCAGCGTATCCAGAAGGTTGAAATCCTGAAACACAAATCCGAGCTGCTTGCGGCGGAAATGAGCGAGCTTTGTCCGCTTCAGGCGATGCGGGTTTTCTCCGTTAATCAGGATATCGCCTGAATCTGGACGGTCAATCGTTGAAATGATATTCAAAAGCGTTGTTTTTCCGGACCCGGACGGCCCCATCACCGCCGTGAACTCGCCTTCTTCTATTGAAAATGAAATTTGCTTTAAGGCCTGATAGGACACTTGTCCTTTATAGGTTTTATTTATATGTTTGACTTCAAGCATATTCGCCATGAAAATCCTCCTTATGGTTTTATTCTTGTTGATCTGGGCTGCTTTCATGTAGTGCCGGGACGTTCAACATAAAAATCCCCTTGACATAAATCCATGTTATCAAGGGGAAACAAAGCGGGCTATGTTGTTTTCTTAACGCAGCCTTACATTTTTGTAAGAAATGAAAATCGAACTGATGTCCCTTCACCGGGAGACGAGCTGATGTCCACCGTATGATTGAGCTTATCTGTAATTTCTTTGACGAGATGGAGGCCGATTCCCGTAGATTCTTGGAAACGCCGCCCGTTTTCACCCGTGTAATAAGGGTCAAACACCCGCTTGATGTCTTGTGAGGGAATCCCGACACCGTAATCTTTGACTTCAAGCACCGTCCTGTCTTCATCGCAGAAGACATTCAGCTCAAGTCTGTCACTCTTGCCCGCTGAATACTTGACCGCATTTGTGACCACTTGGCCAATCGCAAATTTGAGCCATTTGGCATCGGTGTAAATCTGATGATCATCGCAAACGTTCATTTTCGGATAAACGCGATATTGAATAAAAAATCGTTTATAGCTTTGAATAACTGATTGGAGAAGCTCGGACAGGGAAACCGCTTCGATTTTAAAATCCCGTTCAAACAGGTCGAGCCTTGAAGAATAAAGAAGCGTCTCCAGCCCGAATTCAATCTGCCGGACTTCTTTTTTGATTTGTTCAAAAACGGGCTCATCCTCTTCTTGAATGATTAAATTAATGACCGACAGCGGCGTCTTTACTTGGTGCACCCATTGATTCATATACGTCACCCGCGCGTCAAGCTTGGCTTCGGTCTCATGGAGCTTCTGGTGCTGCAGCCGGATCAGCTCCATCTGCTTTTCATACAGCTCTGAACAGAACACTGAAGAACCGAGATACGGGATATCCGTCCCTTCCTGCCCCGAGCTGAGCCAATGATACACGCCGCGGTCTTTGTACCAGCGATAGGCAAGATAGCCCGCCAAAATAAGAAGCTGCACGCCCAATATGTAAAACAAGTGAGAAAAAGAATGAAGACCCGCAAACCAGTAATAAAAGAAGACAAACAGCCCTTGAAGGAGAAAAAGCAGAATCAGCACTGCATGAGACCGGAGAAACAGCTTCATGACTGCGCCCTCAGCTGGTAGCCTTCGCCCCGCACCGCTTCAATAGAAACAGGCGCATTCAGCTCCCGCAGTTTTTTTCTGAGCCGCGTGATATACACGTTAAGTGTATTATCATCGATGAATATGTCGGTGTCCCACGTCTTTTCCATGAGACGGTCCCGACTCGTCACCTTTTCTCCCCGCTCAAGCAGCACTTCCAAAAGCTTGCTTTCTTTTTTAGAAAGCTCACTTTTTTCATCCTGAAAACGCAGTTCAAACCGTTCCACAAAGAGCTGAACGCCGGCATATTCAACCACTTTCTCTCCCTGCTTTGCGGCGTACTCCCCGTACGCCCTCCGGATCTGGCTTTTGATTTTCGCAAGCACAATATCATAAGAAAACGGTTTTTCGATATAATCGTCTCCCCCATTTTCAATCGCCATCACCTGATCCATTTCCCCGCTTCTGGCAGAAATAAAGATGATCGGGCTTGTGGAGTGCTGGCGGATCTGCCGGCACCAATAATATCCGTCATATGCCGGCAAATTGATATCAAGCAGCACCACATCGGGCTTTTCCCGCAAAAAGACATCAAGAACAGCTGTAAAATCCGCGGCGACCACTGTTTGATATCCGTATTTTTCAAGGTAATTCTGCAATAGTCCGCGAATGTCTTCACTGTCTTCCACAATCATGATTTTATTCAAACTGAACCACTCCCGTTTCTTACACTGCTGCCATCATCATAATCGTTTTGGGCGTATGGACGCAACACCGCACAAAAAAACCGCCATCTCGGCGGTTTCTGGTCTCTTTAGCCGACCTGCTGCTTAGCTGCTTTACCGGCTGATCCGAACTCTCTCATTTTGCTTCGCACTGTCTCTTCCACGGCTTCAATGCCGGGTGTCAAATAGCCGCGCGGTTCGTACAGATCGCTGTTTTCCTGAAACATGCGGCGTGTTTCGTCTGTCCACGCTACCATACATTCCGTATTGATATTGATCTTCGCGTGGCCGAGCGTGATGGCTTTTTTGATCTGATCCTGCGGAATCCCGGATGCCCCGTGAAGAACGAGGGGAATATCAGTCATGCGGGAGATAGCCTCCATTTCCTTAAATCCGAGATTCGGCTCACCCTGATATTTGCCGTGTACAGAGCCGAGGGCGGCGGCCAGCGCGTCGATATTGGTTTCTTTAACGATCCGCTCACATTCCGTGATATCCGCATAGCGGACCCCGCCGACCAGTCCGTCTTCCATTCCGCCGACCGTGCCGACTTCGGCTTCTACTGACACGCCGTGTTTTGCGGCATAATCGGTGACTTCTTTTGTCATCGCGATATTCTCGTCAATCGGCTGATGGGAGCCGTCAATCATCACTGAGCTGAATCCGGCATCAATGGCCTGTCTGCAGCGTTCCGCACTGCTGCCGTGATCGAGATGAAGCACGACCGGAACGGTAATCGCCATGTCCTCTATTAACGCGCCGACCATGGCGGCAATCGTTTTAAATCCGCCTAAATAGTCGACCAGGCGATCGGAAGCCGCGGCGATGACCGGTGATTGCTCCTTTTGCGCCGCCTGCAAAATCGCCTTCGTCCATTGCAGGCCGTTGATATTAAACTGGCCAATTGCATATTGCTCCCGCTTTGCATCTTCAAGAAGCTCTTTCATCGATACAAAAGCCATATTCACCCCTCCTTTATCCATTACATGCTGAAGTATTTTGATACGACATCCACTGTTGTTTTTTTCGCTGTTTGAATGGCTTCCTCAGCAGTCAGCTTATAGTATTCAGGCCGGAAGAGCTCAACCGAAACAACATCAGAGAAGCCGATTTCCTTCAGTGCTGATAAGTGGGCATCTAAGTCAATTGCCCCTTGTCCCGGCCATACACGATCCTCATCTGTTAAAAAGCCGATTGGGAAATCTTCTGTATCATCAATATGATAGATGAAGATTTTCTTTCCGTCCGCCTGCTTTAAGCTCTCAATATTTGAACCCATTGCATGGAAGTGAAAACTGTCAAGGACAAGCCCGACATTGTCACGGTTAACTGTGTTTACAATCTCATACGCCTGTTCAAACGTATTGACCGTACATTGCGGATGGCCGACAAACTCAAGCGCGATTTTTACGCCGTACGGCTCCGCGATATCTGACAGCTCAGTCAGCACGTCTACACTGCTCTTTTTGATCTCTTCTTTTACAATCTTCTGCTCTGTCACAAGCGGAACGGCCACCACATATTTCACACCGAGGGTTTTGCATGTTTCCATCATGCCTTTAAATTCAGTGATGATCTCGTTGTGACCCTTTTCATCACGGTTGTTGAAGAAAACGAGTGCGTTTAAGGCAAGCGGTTTGATGTGGTGGGTTTGAAAATATTCCGCAAGGTCATCCAATGAATGATCTTTTAAGTACTCCGGCAGCTTATCCATAGTACGGATTTCAATATAATCATAGCCATGCTTTTCGCATAGTTCTAAATCCAGTTTAAGGTTTGAGTTTTCCAATGTTGTCGCTTCATTAAAACAAAGTTTCATGCCAGACTCCCCCATCTGCGTTTTAGATATGAAGGGAGTTCGGCAGGAAGGCTGTCGCCATATCCCGCCGAACTCCATGCTCAGCTTATGCCAGACCTAATTCTTCTTTCATTTTCTTAAGCATAAATCGGCTTGATTCATCCGCTCTTTCATCGACCCAAGCAAATACGGCATTCGTCGCAATTCCGTCGAACTTCATCTCTCTCAGTTTTCTGAAAATCGTATCAAAATCAACCTCGCCTTGGCCAATGTCCAAATGCTGGTGAACCGTTACTTTCGCGTCAGGCGGATTGACGATGTAGCGAAGGCCATGAGCCGCTTTATGATTATAGGTATCTGCAAATAAAACATGTGTGAGGCGGTCGCCGGCTTCGTCAAACATGGTCTCGATGTCGCCTTTGCCGTCATCATAGAAGAACGTATGCGCAGTCGAGTAGACAAGATTGATCCAATCCTTGTCAAGCGCGCGGATCATATCCATCGCACCTTTGTGCGTTTCGATAAAATCATATGGATGGGCTTGAAGATTGAGTTTAATGCCTTCTTTTTCAAAGACTGGCAGAAGCTCATCCATGGATTTGATAAATTTTTCTTCACTTGTTAAAGGATCATATTTTGAACCGCTGAATTCGCTGTTCATCAAATCCACTTCAAGTTCAACCGCAATTTCGATTGCCCGTTTCCAGTTGCGCACTGCTGCCTGGCGGCGGTCTTCATCGGGTCCCGCCCAGTGGTAAAGAGGAAGAAGCGATGAAAGCTTAACACCTGTATCTCTTAAAAGGCGCTTTAATTGTTTGATCTTTGCTGAATCGACTTTCGGATATTTATAAAACGGGCAAAAATCCTCGCGCGGCGATAATTCGATATATTCATAGCCGAGCTCTGCCGTTTTATAGACCATTTCCTCTAAAGTTAAATCATCACGATACATGGATGGATCCAATGCTAACTTCATATTTTCACTCCTCTGTTTTTTAGTTTTGAACTGTTGTAAAAGATTGATAGAATTCCGGTTTTTCCTTCAATTCAACCTTTTCTTTTTGTCCAGATTCCTGGGCTTTTACACACGCGTCAGTCGTGACAGCAGCAATATAGCCGTCCCATGCCGTCGGTCCGCTGACCTCGCCTTTCTTTTGAATCGAATCAATAAAGTCTTGGATTTCCACATCATACGCAGCGACAAAGCGTCTCTGCCAATCCATCAAAATATCAGTGCTGAATCTGCCTTCTTTTCTCAAGCTGATGCTTGATGGCTCGGGAAGCTTGATGATGCCGTCTTCTCCGACGATTTCACATTGAATGTCATAGCCGTATTTACAGTTCACATAGATTTCAGCATTGATGACGATACCGCCTTTTGTTTCAATCACGACGATTTGCGGATCTTTTAAATGTGGAAGCGCGTTTTTTGATTTTTTCGGATAGATGACTTGAACGGACTCGTAGTCATCATTGACGAGCCAGTGGAGCACGTCAATTTCATGAACAAGCGTGTCGACTACAGCCATATCCGTTGTATAGTTATCTCCTACAGTCGGGTTGCGGTGCGCGCAGTGAATCATAAGAGGCTCGCCGATGACATGATTATCGAGCGCTTCTTTCAGCTGTACGTAACCGCTGTCATAACGGCGCATGAAGCCGACTTGAACAAGGCGTTTGCCCACTTTGATTTCTTCTTCGACAATGCGCATGCATCCTTCAGCCGTTGTCGCGAGCGGTTTTTCACAGAACACATATTTCTGGGCTTTAATCGCTTTCAGCACGCTTGACTCATGCGCAGGCCCCCAGCTTGTCACTAAAACAGCGTCTACATTTTCGTCTGCAAGCAAGCTGTCATCATTCGGATAAACCGTCGCGTTTAATTGGTATTGCTCAACGACCTTTTGTGCAGCTTCTTGATTAACATCCGTTACAGCTACAATTTCCGCGCCTGACAGCTTGTTCGTGATACGGTTAATATGTTCTTTTCCGATTGCTCCAGTTCCAATTACGCCAATACGTAAACTCATTGACAGCCACTCCTTCTGTTGGTTACATGATTTTGCTTTCTGTTCCTTTCTTTACTTGGCTCTGAGGAGACCCGTAGAGTTCCTCTTGAATTTGTTCAAGCGACTTGCCAGACGTATTCGGCGCAAAGAGCAGCCCGATGATCATACTGGCCGTCACACATCCGAGAAGAATTGCAGCCATCGTTCCAATGCCGAAATTGGTGATAATCATTGGGACAAACAGACTCCAAATCCCTATTGAAATACGGACAAGGAAAAACATCAGTCCTTGTGCGGAAGCACGATATTGCGTAGGAAAGATTTCGCTGGCCCATAACTGATAGTTCGCTTGCTGCCCGGCTCCGTTATTGATGCCGATCACGACAATAAACAGGAGCAGAATCGGCAGGCCTTCAACTGGCAGCAGAAACAGTGTCCACCCGATCACCGCCATGAAAGCGGCGATTCCAAATACGGTTTTTCTATATTTGTCGGCAAAGGGCATGAAGATCAAGGCGACCCCCAATCCTGTGAAGATAAACAGCCCCATTTGCAAAAGGTTGGCCATGTTGGCAGATACACCGCCGACCTGCTGATAAATGTATGGCATAAAGAAGCCCATGACCCCGGCGGCTAGGTTCCAAACCAAGTACACACCCATCAAAAACAGGATGCTTTTTAGATACATAGGCTTGAGCAAATCAAAATACGATGTCTTATTCAATACAGCCGGCTTCTCTGCCTGAGCTTCCTCCGGCTGATTTTTTGTCTGCCAGGCGTCTGATTCCGGAAGCCTGATTCTCAGGATGTACGTAATCAGCGCAATCACAAGCAGATGGGCAAATACGATTTTATTCCCCAAGAGTCCCAAGTCACCGGCCAGTACGGAGAGGAGCAGTACAACGACAGCGCCCGCGGCCCAAGCGACTTGTGCTACGCCGCAATGCCTGGCCCGATTCTTCTTTGGCGCATTTTCCGCAATAATGGTCCATGACGCGGTTATGTCAGCCCCTACTGATAAACCGATAATGATGTAACCGCTTAACAACATGGGGAAATTAACCCCGAACAAAACCAAACAAATCCCTAGTGCATAAACCAGCATACTATTGGTATAAACAGCCTTCCGTCCGACTTTATCAGCCAGAAACCCGCCAAGCAGCGCGCCGACAGCGGCAGAAATCGCATTTGCGCTCAACGCGCCGAGCAGCCCGATTTGCGTATCGGATAGCTTAAGGTAACTGACCCATAATGATAAACCGGCGGAGCCTGCCACAATTGAACCGGCATCAATATAGTTGGCCAATGCTGCCGCGATTGTCCGTTTATTGAAGGCTGAATCTCCATTGGTATTGCCCATATGTTCATTCCCCATTAAGCCAGATCCAACAACTGCTGATCAATATAGTTTCTCGCAATCAATGCATACTCCAGCGGGTTTGCAACATCGGGGTCTTGTTCAGCTTCAATGACAATCCATCCGGAATAACTGTGCTTCAACAGCAGCTGATATACTTCTCTAAAGTCAATGCAGCCGTCACCGGGAACCGTAAACATGCCTTTTAAAAATGATTGCCGGAACGATTGTCCTTCGAGCCTGCATTGTTCCATGACATTCAGGCGGGCATCCTTAAAGTGCACATGCTTAATGCGGCCGATATGCTTCTCAAGCATCCCCATGTAATCGCCGTCAGAAATATACGCATGGCCTGTATCATAGAGGAGGTGTACATGCGCAGGGTCTGTTCCTGCCATCAGGCGGTCCACTTCTTCCGCTGTTTGGACACCAGTGCCGAGATGATGATGATAGACAAGCTTCAAGCCATGCTGAGCGGCAATTTCGCCAAGGTGATTCAGCCCTTCGCAAAGCCGCTCCCATTCATCATCCGTAAAGTGCGGCTTCTCTGTGAACACATTTTTCTCCAAGCTTTGCACGCTGTACGTTTGTTCAGAGACAACTGCGACATCCGCGTTTACTTGCTGCAAATACTCACAATGCAGGGTAAATGTCTTTGCCGCTTCACCAAGTCCGTCACGCAAAATAAAACTGCTGAACCATTTTCCTGCAATGCGTAAGTTCCGAAGCTTCAGCTCTTTGTTCAGGATGGCAGGTTCGGGGAAAAAGCCCCCGACCTCCGTGCCTTGAAAACGTGCGACAACGATATCACTTAACAAATGCTGAAGTGTATTTCCCGCTCCAATTTCAGGCATGTCATCATTCCGCCACCCAATGGGAGCGATTCCCCACAGGATTTCATTTTTGCCCATCTATGGTGCCTCCCCTCTAATACTGCTTCGCAGATTCCAGCTTTTTCTCTTTTGCTTCGTATGCTTTCTGAACGCTTTCTTGTTCAGATACCTCTGCCACCCCGACATGCCACCAGCTGTCATAGCCGTCCGTCATTGTTTTAGGCAGCACCTTCATTTCAATTAATGTTGATACATCCTGTTTCTTCGCATCCTCTAACGCAGCTTTTAATTCTTCTACTGTGTTTGCACGGTAGGTTTTCGCGCCGTATCCCTCAGCGACTTTCGCGTAATCGACATTCAGGATTTGGTTGTCATCTGTGCGGAACTCGCAATAGTAGCTGCCGCTGCCGTGATCCATTTGCAGGTTGTTGATGCATCCGAATCCTGAGTTGTCAAAGAGCAGCACATTGATTTTCTTGTTGTACTGAATCGCCGTGATCAGTTCAGAATGAAGCATCAGGAAGCTGCCGTCTCCGACGATTGAATACACTTCTCTGTCAGGGTGGGCCAGTTTAAGACCGAGTGTCCCGGACACTTCATAGCCCATGCAAGAATATCCATACTCCAGGTGATACGTATTCGGAACATTAGAATGCCACAGACGCTGCAAATCTCCTGGGAGTGAGCCTGCTGAACAGATGATGACGCTGTCTTCAGGAATCGTCTCGTTGATTGTCAGCAATGCCGTTGTTTGCGGAAGCTCCGTATTCAACGCGTCAGCATATTCATTCAGGACCTCTTGAGAAAAGTGATTTTTGATTTCCGGATCAAATGCTTCCCGCTTAAACGTCACTTTGCTGAGACGCTCGCGTTCAGCTAGCCATTCGTCCTTCAGCTCCCGGATCGTTGTGCCGAACTCGCTCTCATAGCCTTCAAGCAAGCCGTGCAGTTTGCCAAGCGTCACTTTCGCATCCGCCACCACTTGGAATGCATCAAGTTTATACGCCTGCATTCGGCTGACGTTAATGTTCAAAAACTTCGCTTTATCAAAATCAAAAGCGGTCTTAGAGGATGTCGCAAAATCTGTATACCTTGTGCCGATGCCGATAATCAAATCAGCTTGGCGGGCCGCTTTGTTTGCCGCAAGTGTACCTGTGATGCCCATTCCGCCAAGGTTGTTCGCAAAATCTGCCTCAACGGTAGACTTTCCTGCCTGCGTTTCAACTAACGGAATGTTATAGGCTTCAGAAATGGCAACCAATTCATCGCGCGCACCGGAATATTTTGCGCCTCCGCCGACGAGAATCACAGGTTTTTTGCTGGATTTAATCAGCTCCGCCGCACCTTGAAGCTCGCGCTCGCTCGGCTGCATGCGATCAATATAGTGAACCCGTTTGACGAAGAAACTTTCATCAAAATCGTATGCTTCCCCTTCAACATCCTGAGAAATACAAATCGTTGCCGGACCTGCTTTTGCCGGATCAGTCATGACTTCAAACGCGCGCAGCAAACTGCTCATCAGCTGCTCAGGGCGCGTAATGCGGTCCCAGTATCTCGATACAGGCTTCAATGCATCGTTTGTCGTAATCGCCGCACTGTATTCTTGCTCCATTTGCTGCAGTACAGGGTCTGGCTGTCTTGTCGCAAATGTGTCTGCCGGAATCAAGAGAACTGGGATATTATTTGCCAATGCAGTGCCGGCTGCCGCCACCAAGTTAGC
Source organism: Bacillus subtilis subsp. subtilis str. 168 (assembly GCF_000009045.1). Classification (GTDB taxonomy): domain Bacteria; phylum Bacillota; class Bacilli; order Bacillales; family Bacillaceae; genus Bacillus; species Bacillus subtilis. The sequence goes on from NC_000964.3 coordinate 4,080,709, forward strand.
CGCTCCAGGTCCGACGGATGTAGACACCGCATATATTTTTCTTCTCAGCATTTGCTTGCTGTACGCCATGGCCGCATGCGCCATTCCTTGTTCATTTTTCCCTTGATAGACTTTCAAATGGCCTGCATCCTGCTCAAGCGCCTGCCCGATCCCTAATACGTTTCCATGACCGAAAATCGTGAAGATCCCTTCGACAAAAGGCTCTTCCTTTCCATCTACATGGATGTACTGCTGGTTTAAGAATTTAATCAGCGCCTGCGCAGTTGTTAAGCGAATTTTCTTACCCACAAACGATCCCACCTTTACTCGATCTTTTTCAATTATGACTGTGCTTCAATAAGCTGTTCGATTTCTTCCGCAGTCGGCATCGCTTCTGACGAACTGTGCTTGCTCACCACAATGGAGGCTGAAGCACTGCCGTATTTCAATGCCGTTTCAATGTCTTTTCCGCTGACAAGGCCATAGATAAAGGCTGACGCATAGGAGTCACCGGCCCCAAAGGTTTTCAGCACTTTTGTCTTGTACGCTTGAGCGCGGAATACCTCGCCGGATTTGCTGTATGCGTAAGAGCCTTCGACGCCGTGTTTGATGACAACGAGGTCGGCTGAATGGCCAAATAAATGATTGACGGATTCTTCATTGCTTCCGCCTGTGCGGTTTTCCATCACATCAAATTCATCGCGTGTGCCGATGACGATATCAGACTGCTCGGCAACCAAAGAATAATAAACGGCTGTTTCATCTGATGACTGCCACGTATATGGCCGGTAATCCAGTTCGAATACCACCTTAACCTGATGCTTTTTCGCGTATTGAACAGCTTTTAACACCGCTTCCCGTGACGGGCTTTTGGCGAGCGCTGTCCCGGAGACAAGCAGCATTTTCGCATTTGCGATATAGTCCTCACTTACCTCTGAAGGCTCAAGATAAAGATCCGCCACATCATCGCGATACATTAAGATGCTGCATTCTTCAGGGCTGAGGATTTCTGTAAATGCAAGGCCTGCTTTGTGTCCATCTTGATCAACAATCATCTGTGTAGTATCCACGCCGGTCTTTCTCATATAGGACTCTATGAATCTTCCATGCTGGTCATCCGGAATTTTGCCGATGAAGCCCGCTTTTAAGCCAAGCTTCGCGCTGCCGATCGCGATATTCGCAGGTGAACCGCCGACATATTTCGAAAATGTCATCGTTTCTTCCATTGGGCGGTTGTATTCGACTGCGTTCAGATCAATACATGCCCGGCCGATGGCAACAATATCAAAAGCCTTCTCTTCATTGAATGTATACTTCATCGTAAACAGCCACTCCTCACTTGTTAGCGTTCTAAAATCCATTCATGCGCCGGGTCGTTATAAAACTTCCATTTTCGCGTCGGCCCTGCCATGACATTTAAATAGTAGGATGTGTATCCGTCCGGAACGCCTACCGGGTGGTATCCCGCAGGAACGATGACAACGTTTTCATTTCCCACAGTCATTGTCTCGTCAATAGAACGGTCATCTGTGTATACGCGCTGAAACACAAAGCCCTGTCCCGGGTCTAACTCATGGTAGTACGTTTCTTCTAAGAAAGATTCTTCCGGCAAGTTGTCTTGGTCATGTTTGTGAGGCGGGTAGCTGGACCAGTTGCCGCTGTCTGTATAGACTTCAACTACTAATAGACTGTTAGCTGAAGGGTCTGAATCCGGAAGAATGTTATGAACAGTACGTTTGTTTGAAAATTGCCCGCGATGCTCAATTCCGTTGTCTTCCGCTTTGATCAGCTTTGTCGGAAGCTGCTTTTCCGATGGAGAATAGCAAAGCGCCACTCTTGCGTCGCTGACCGCTGTGATCTCAAATGCACGGTCATTTGAAATATAGACGCTGTCTGTCGGTTTTCGTTCAAATACGCTTTCGCGCGTGCCGATATTCTCAAAAGTCGACTCATGATCTGTCACTGTAATTTTCCCCGTTACCGCCACAATACAGATTTCTTGTTTTTTCAATTCTTCTGTATAGCTTGAACCTGATGCAAGATCTAACACTTTAAACTCTACATAAGTGAGATCAGAGTTGGATGTCGTTACTTCGTGCACGAGTTTGACCCCATTAGACACTTCATGCGACTGCGGCTTACGCAACAAATAACTCATAGAGAAGCCCTCCTCTTTCTATTGGCAGAATGAGTCCGAACAGCGCACATGGACGCCGTTCGGCTGTTCGTCGTTTAGTTGAAATCAGGTGCCGGATATCTTGCCGTCACCACTTTTTTACGTGTATAGAAGTCGACGCTGTCTTTTCCGTTCGCATGCAGCGTTCCAAAGAATGAAGATTTCCAGCCTGAGAATGGGAAGAACGCCATTGGAGCCGGCACACCAAGGTTGATGCCTAGCATTCCCGCATCAATGTTTTCACGGAAGTAGCGGATTGCGTTTGAGTTGGATGTGAACAAGCAGGCGCCGTTCGCAAACTCAGACTTATTGGCGATTTCAATCGCTTCTTTCAGGTTTTTCACACGGATGACAGATAAGACCGGAGCGAAAATTTCATCTTTCCAGATCGTCATTTCTGTTGTGACATTGTCAAAGATCGTCGGGCCGACAAAGTAGCCGTCGTCAGACACATTTTCACGTCCGTCACATACGAGTCTGGCACCTTCTTCAAGACCTTTTTCGATATAGCTGAGCGTGCGCTTCTTGTTGTCTTCGCGAATCACCGGTCCTAAGAACACGCCGTCATCAAGGCCGTTACCGATTTTAATGTCCGCCACTTTTTCCTGCAGCTTCGCCATAAATTCATCGGCGATTCCTTCTTCAACTGTCACAACCGCACAAGCCATGCAGCGTTCACCGGCAGAACCGAAGGCAGCTCCAACGATGTTTGTAACCGTGTCTTCAAGATTCGCATCGTTCAAGACAATCGTATGGTTTTTCGCGCCAGTCAGAGATTGAACGCGTTTTAAGTTTTCGCTTCCTTTTTTGTAGACGTATTCGCCTACTGGCTTGGAGCCTACAAATGAAATCGCTTTAATTTCGGGATGCTCGAGGATGCCGTTCACAACGTCATGCGCACCGTATACGACGTTGAACACCCCTTTCGGAAGGCCCGCTTTTTCAAAAAGCTCAACCAATTTCTCTGTTAACAGCGGAGTCCGCTCAGATGGCTTTAAAATAAATGTGTTGCCGAGCGCGATCGCCATCGGGAACATCCAGCAAGGAACCATCATCGGGAAGTTGAATGGCGCGATTCCGCCGACAACTCCGATTGGGTAACGGTAGTTCGCCGCTTCAACGTCCGTTGCGATGGAAGCAAGTGAGTCACCCATCATCAGGGAAGGTGCTCCAGCGGCGAACTCTACGTTTTCAATCCCGCGTCCCACTTCACCTAAAGCTTCTTTCGTGTTTTTTCCGTTTTCAATGGTAATTAGATGAGCAAGTTCTTCTTTATGCTGAGACAGCAGCTGCTGGAAGTTAAATAGAATTCTGGCGCGGCGAGGAACCGCCACCTTTGACCATGTTTTAAATGCTTCAGCCGCTGTTTGCGCTGCGTAATCAATATCCTCTTTTGTAGAAATCGGCACTTGGCATAGCACTTCTTTCGTCGCCGGATTGACGACATCTTCATATTGATCTGTTTTGCTTTCAACCCATTCACCGTTGATGTAGTTTTTTAATTTTCTGATTTCTGCCATTCTTATTGCCTCCTTCATTAGTAAACACATACACTTGTATGGATGGTTCCGGATAGATTCATATCAATATCCACTTTTCAGCAAGCCAAGAATTAAACGCTTTCAAAAACACCAAAAAAATAAATGGCGGATGCATATTTACATACAAGCAACCATTTCATGCACAACAGGTTACTTTTTGGTCATTTCTTGGTTATATTCTAATCGCATAATACCCATAAGTCAATCATAAACACTACATTTTTTCATTATTTTTATTATATTAATCTTTTAATCAAGTAAGAGAAGTAAGAGAAGGCCGTCCAATCTTGCAAAAGATATACACCGATGTTATCATTTTTAAGCAACTATTGATTAACTTTTGGTTTTTATTATATATTTATGTTACGTAAAGATTCAAGAAGGAGTTTTTTATATGAAACTGATGCGGATTCAGGAAATGGAGGAGTACATTTTATCGCATGGCACTGTTTCCTTAGATGAGCTGTGCCAGGTGTTCAATGTCTCCAAAAACACAGTCAGACGTGATATCAACAAGCTAACAGAAAAGGGTGCGATTGAAAAAGTATACGGCGGCGTAACATCTATTGAAAAAACCGCATTAGTTCCTTTTGAAAATCGCACCATTCAGCACCAGGATGAAAAAACAAAAATCGCCCATTATGCTTCCCGATTTATTGAAGATCACGATTTGGTCTTCATTGATTCAGGAACGACGACAAAGTCTATTCTTGATACGCTTGATCCAGCCAAAAATGTCACCATCTTAACCAACAGTTTAGACATTATCAATGCGGCGTCAGCTTTGAAGAATATCAACTTAATCATTATCGGAAACAACTATAAGAGAAAAACCCGCTCCTTTGTCGGCATGGACGACCCGGCTATGCTTGATAAGTACAATATCAACAAAGCCTTTATGTCCGCTACCGGAACGACGCTGACTCACGGATTGACCAATTCGGATCTGCTGGAGTATGAAATTAAAAAGAGGATTTCAGAAAAAGCAAAAGAAGTGTATCTATTGGCTGACCATTCTAAATTCGGAAAATCAACGCTTCTGACGTATGCACCGTTTGACAGGCTGCATTGCATTGTGACCTCTCAGCCATTAGACGACGAGTACACGCAGTACTGCAATGAGCATCAAATCGGCATTCATCTGGCCTAACGTTTACAATAGTGTTGAGAGTCTATCATCCATTTTATTCTAGGAGGCAGATCATGAAAAAAGCGAAGCTCGGAAAATCAGACTTGCAGGTATTCCCTATCGGATTAGGAACAAATGCTGTCGGAGGACATAACCTCTACCCGAACCTAAATGAAGAAACCGGAAAAGAATTGGTGCGCGAGGCGATCCGTAATGGCGTGACAATGTTAGACACCGCTTACATTTACGGGATCGGCCGTTCCGAAGAATTAATTGGTGAAGTGCTGCGTGAATTCAACCGTGAAGATGTTGTCATCGCGACAAAAGCCGCTCACAGAAAACAAGGCAATGACTTTGTCTTTGATAATTCACCAGATTTTCTTAAAAAATCAGTTGATGAAAGCCTGAAGCGCTTGAATACCGATTATATTGATTTGTTCTACATTCACTTCCCTGACGAACATACGCCTAAGGATGAAGCCGTTAACGCGCTGAATGAGATGAAGAAAGCCGGAAAAATCCGTTCCATCGGTGTATCCAACTTCTCTTTAGAGCAATTGAAAGAAGCAAACAAAGACGGTTTGGTAGATGTATTGCAAGGCGAATACAACCTGTTAAACCGTGAAGCGGAAAAAACATTCTTCCCGTATACGAAGGAGCATAATATTTCATTTATCCCTTACTTCCCTCTCGTATCAGGTTTATTGGCAGGAAAGTATACAGAAGATACAACGTTCCCAGAAGGCGACCTGCGAAACGAACAGGAACACTTCAAGGGTGAGCGTTTCAAAGAAAATATCAGAAAGGTCAACAAGCTTGCGCCGATTGCCGAAAAACACAACGTGGATATCCCTCACATCGTATTGGCCTGGTATTTAGCAAGACCGGAAATTGATATTTTAATCCCAGGAGCAAAACGTGCCGATCAGCTGATTGATAACATCAAAACAGCTGACGTGACGCTTTCTCAAGAGGATATTTCATTTATTGATAAGCTGTTCGCATAAGAAGAAAACAGCCTTCTCCAATGGAGAAGGCTGTTTTTTTGTGCGATAAATTCCTAAATAACTGATTTTGAAGCAAAACCTTACAAAATGAGCCATAAATCCGATAAAATAAAGGTAGTTTATCTCAGAAAGAAAGTGATTGAGAAAGCAAAAGTATGAAACGTTCATATCATCTAGCTCATATGAAATAAAGCTGACCCAGCTTCTTTTATTTGCTGGTCAGAATAGCGGACCGTTTCGATGGTCTATGGAGGAAACAGAATGAAACTTAAATATGTAAAAGCCTTAGTTGCAGTAACCGTTGCTTTAGGTGTACTGCTGCCATCAACGATTTCTCATGCAAAGAGCTTTAGCGGCCGCTCATCATCTAGTTACAGCAGCCGAAGTTCAAGCTCATCATACAGCGGAAGCTATAAATCAAGCCCGAAATCAAGCTACAGCTCAGGATCAAGCTCTTCTAGCAAAAAATCCAAGACGTCTGACGATTCATCATCATCGATTTCGCTTAAAAAGAAGCCTTCGGAAAAGGCAAGTTCATCAAGCTCTAAAAAATCGTCAGGCACCTTTTCCGGCGCTACATCAAAAGTAACCGGAAAGACATACAGCGGAAAAACGTCTAAAGCCTATGTTGGCGGACGTTATGTTTCAGTCAATCATTACTATCACGCAGGTTTCGCGCCATCAGGATGGTTTGGATATTATAGCGGATTTACAATGGGTATGTTCATGATCAGCATGATGCACCCATGGGGTTACACCTATCATCCAGTCGGAGGCCCCGGTTATGTTTCTTATGGCGCTTCACCCATTGCCTGGATCGTTGATATCATCGCTTTGATTATTATTTTAATCATTGTCATCGCATTGATTCGCGCATTTAAAGCACCGAAGACGTACAGAAGGAGATTTTAGGCAATGAGATTAATATTAAATGAGCAAGAAATTGTAGACGGAATTTGCGTGTATATTTCCAATGAAGAAGATATCTACCCTGAAGACGTTGAAGTAAAAGAACTATCGTACAACAAGCGTACAGGGTTCTTCGCTGAAGCTACATTTGGCCTGCACCACAAGCAGCTTATGTCAGATGACATTTCAGAAGGCATTATTCAGTTCTTAGAGGAATACCACAACTTCAATCCGGACGTTACCGTCGTTGAATTGCAATTTGATAAGAAAAAAGGCTTCTCCGCCTTGGTTTTTGTCAACGAAGCAGAAGAATAAAAATGTCTTAATCAAACCTTACTCCGCGCGGGTAAGGTTTTTTTAATGGTTTCTCTGAGCATAAAGTTATTTCGTTTTTCCTAAACTCAGCGGATCTGTGATCATCTCTTTTGGCTATAAAGTTTCCGTTTTTTCAAAACAAATGTTTCAAATGAGATAGGAAATGGGTACTAATCTATTAACTTTGTTACATATTTTTAGATACTCATTGGCTCAACAACTGAGGAGGAGACATTTGTGAAGAAAGACACAAGGAAATATATGATCTACTTTTTCGGCGCTTTAGGGGGACTGCTATATGGTTACGATACAGGTGTTATCTCCGGAGCACTCCTGTTTATCAATAACGATATTCCTTTAACGACATTGACAGAAGGATTGGTTGTCAGCATGCTGCTCCTTGGCGCGATTTTCGGTTCTGCCTTGAGCGGCACATGCTCAGACCGCTGGGGCAGGAGAAAGGTTGTATTTGTCCTTTCCATCATTTTTATTATCGGTGCGCTCGCTTGCGCATTTTCTCAAACAATCGGCATGCTGATTGCATCTAGGGTGATACTCGGGTTGGCCGTCGGCGGTTCAACGGCACTTGTGCCCGTGTATCTTTCCGAAATGGCACCGACGAAAATTCGCGGGACACTCGGCACAATGAACAACTTAATGATTGTCACCGGGATTTTGCTCGCCTATATCGTTAACTACCTGTTCACACCGTTTGAAGCGTGGCGCTGGATGGTCGGTCTGGCTGCAGTGCCTGCCGTGCTTCTATTAATCGGCATCGCCTTCATGCCGGAATCGCCAAGATGGCTCGTGAAGCGCGGCAGCGAAGAAGAAGCGAGACGCATCATGAACATCACTCATGACCCCAAAGACATCGAAATGGAATTGGCAGAGATGAAGCAAGGGGAAGCGGAGAAAAAAGAAACGACACTTGGCGTGCTGAAAGCCAAGTGGATTCGCCCTATGCTTCTGATTGGCGTCGGCCTTGCCATTTTCCAGCAGGCAGTCGGCATTAACACGGTCATCTACTACGCGCCAACCATTTTTACGAAGGCCGGTCTTGGCACATCAGCTTCGGCGCTCGGCACAATGGGAATCGGCATCCTCAACGTCATCATGTGTATCACTGCCATGATCTTAATTGACCGTGTCGGCCGCAAAAAACTTCTGATCTGGGGAAGTGTCGGCATCACACTGAGCCTTGCTGCTTTATCAGGCGTGCTCCTGACACTGGGGCTTTCCGCATCAACAGCGTGGATGACAGTAGTCTTTCTCGGTGTCTATATCGTCTTTTACCAGGCGACATGGGGTCCGGTAGTGTGGGTGCTCATGCCTGAGCTCTTCCCGTCCAAAGCACGCGGAGCCGCGACAGGGTTCACGACTTTGGTGTTATCGGCGGCTAACCTGATCGTGTCGCTTGTCTTCCCGCTGATGCTAAGCGCGATGGGCATCGCATGGGTCTTTATGGTTTTCTCAGTCATTTGTCTTCTCTCATTTTTCTTCGCGTTCTACATGGTACCGGAAACCAAAGGGAAAAGCTTGGAGGAAATTGAAGCAAGCCTGAAAAAACGGTTTAAAAAGAAGAAAAGCACCCAAAACCAAGTGCTGAATGAGCGTACATTATAAAAAAAGGAATCGTCTCCTTATGAGACGATTCCTTTTTCTGTTTACACCATGACCTTGCAAATATTGTTCGTAAATTCCACAGGGTCCTGAATCGGCAGGCCTTCGATGAGGAGCGCCTGATTGTACAGAAGGTTTGTGTACAGGCTCAGCTTCTCTTTATCTTGTTCAAACGCGTCCTGCAGTGTTTGGAATACCTCGTGATTTGGGTTGATTTCCAGCACTTTTTCCGCCTTCACATTTTGGCTGTCAGGCATCGCATTTAAGATTTTTTCCATCTCAATTGTCACTTCGCCGTCAGCAGCAAGGCAGACTGGATGTGATTTAAGCCGTTTTGAGATTCTGACGTTTTTCACTTTGTCTGACAGAATGTTTTTCATTTCCTCAAACAGATCCTTATACTTGCTTTCCTCTTCCTCGGACTGCTTTTGATCCTCATCCGTGTCTATGCCAAGGTCTCCGCTTGATACGGACTTGAATTCTTTTTCCTGATAAGAAGCCAGCATTTTAATTGCAAACTCATCGATGTCCTCAGTAAAGTAGAGGATTTCATAGCCTTTGTCCGCCACCATTTCCGTTTGCGGCAGTTTCTCAATGCGGTCGTAAGAATCACCGGTCGCGTAATAAATGAATTTCTGCTCCTCTGGCATTCTGGAAACATACTCGTCTAAGCTGACCAGTTTTTTCTCTTTTGAAGAGTAGAATAAGAGGAGATCCTTCAATTGATCCTTATTCGCGCCAAAATCATTGTACACGCCGAATTTCAGCTGTCTGCCGAACGACTTGTAGAACGTCTCGTATTTCTCGCGGTCTTTTTTCAACAGGCTTTGCAGCTCGCTTTTGATTTTCTTGCTGATGTTTTTCGCGATCAGCTTCAGCTGGCGGTCATGCTGCAGCATTTCTCTGGAAATATTCAGCGACAGATCCTCAGAATCGACCATGCCCTTCACAAAGCTGAAGTGGTCCGGTAGCAGGTCTGCGCACTTATTCATGATCAGCACGCCATTGGAATACAGCTCCAAGCCTTTCTCATATTCCTTGGAATAGTAGTCAAACGGCATGTTTTCAGGGACGAATAGAATCGCGTTGTAGCGAACCGCTCCATCCACGCTGATATGAACGTGTGTCAGCGGTTTATCAAACCCGTAATGCTTTTCAGCATAGAATTTTTCATAATCCTCATCTGTCAGCTCGCTTTTGTTTTTTCTCCAGATCGGCACCATGCTGTTGACCGTCTGCTCTTCCTGCACCTCTTCAAATTCATTTTCGCTGCCTTCCTTCGGCTTATTAATGGTTGTATCCATTTTGATCGGGTAGCGAATGAAGTCGGAGTACTTCTTGATGATCGCTTTTAAACGATATTCCTCTAAAAACTCGTCATAGCTGTCATCTTCTGTGTTCTCTTTGATTTTCAGGATAATGTCTGTACCGACAGAATCCTTTTCACACGGCTCAATCGTATAGCCGTCTGCACCCGCAGACTCCCATTTATAAGCCTCTTCGCTGCCAAGCGCTTTACTGATGACTGTCACGACATCGGCAACCATAAATGCCGCGTAAAAACCGACACCGAACTGCCCGATAATGTCATGTCCGTCTTTCAGCTCGTTTTCCTTTTTAAACGCGAGGGAACCGCTTTTTGCAATTGTTCCAAGATGCTGTTCAAGCTCATCCTTTGTCATTCCGATCCCCGTATCAGAGATGGTTAATGTTCTCGCATCTTTGTCAGCTGCGACCTTTATGTAGTAACTGTCTTTATCAAACGTAAGCGCATCGTCCGTAAGCGCTTTGTAATAGATTTTGTCAATCGCATCACTCGAATTGGAGATTAACTCGCGCAGGAAAATTTCTTTTTGGGTATAAATGGAGTTAATCATCATATCCAGCAAGCGTTTAGACTCTGCTTTAAACTCTTTTTTCGCCACTCTTGATCGCTCCTTTACCATTATGTAAACCCTTTTCAGCATCTATTTATCACATAAGATGACAATTGTCAATTAGATTGATAGATGCATATATATGTAAATTTAACATTAGTTGGATTTGTTTTCACTCTTTTTCTCACTCATTCTCATAAAAAAGAGAGGCTTCATCATCCTCTCTTTTTTTCTGTGTCATTCCAACGGCCAAACTCCCGCTTCATCCATATATGCACCGGGTAGAAAAACAAACCGAACGGTATCAAAAACAAAAGATTATGCCATGAAGCATTCAGAAATGCGCTTGCAGTCACCGGGAACGTAATCTCTTGCAATAAAAAAGAGATGACAGTCAGCACAACAAATGCAGATGGAATGGTCACGATGCAATAAAACTTGAGCTCCTTCTTATGCTGTACCTTCAAACATACAAACCTCCCAACAATTTCTAATTCATCTTAACATATGCTGGCCTTTCTTTTCTCGCATGTTTATCACTGCACATAGCGGGAAGACAAATAGAAAAAGGAGGTCTCGTATCATGGGAAGACTTGAAAACAAAACAGCAGTTATCACAGGCGCCGCGACAGGCATTGGTCAAGCGACGGCGGAGGTTTTTGCCAATGAAGGCGCGCGTGTGATCATCGGAGATATCAATAAAGATCAAATGGAAGAAACAGTTGACGCAATCAGAAAAAACGGAGGACAGGCCGAATCCTTTCACCTCGATGTGTCAGATGAAAACAGTGTGAAAGCATTTGCTGATCAAATCAAGGATGCATGCGGAACGATTGATATTCTGTTTAATAATGCCGGCGTTGATCAGGAAGGCGGAAAGGTGCACGAATATCCGGTTGACCTGTTTGACCGCATTATCGCCGTCGACCTGCGCGGCACATTCCTTTGCAGCAAATATTTGATTCCGCTCATGCTCGAAAATGGAGGCTCCATCATCAACACCTCCTCCATGTCAGGCCGTGCCGCGGACCTTGACCGCTCCGGCTACAACGCCGCAAAAGGCGGTATCACCAACCTGACAAAGGCAATGGCAATCGACTACGCACGAAACGGCATCCGCGTCAATTCCATTTCACCGGGCACGATCGAAACACCGCTGATTGACAAATTAGCAGGCACAAAAGAACAGGAAATGGGCGAACAATTCCGCGAAGCCAACAAATGGATCACGCCGCTCGGACGTCTTGGCCAGCCCAAAGAAATGGCAACAGTGGCACTGTTCCTCGCATCAGACGACAGCTCATACGTCACAGGAGAAGACATCACCGCAGACGGCGGCATCATGGCGTACACATGGCCTGGGAAGATGCTGATTGAGGAGAAATGGAAGGAAGAAACGAAATAAGAGAGGGAGCCCCCTCTCTTTTTGTCTTTTAAAGCAATACAACCTTATATTTCTTCACATCCAAAAACTGCAAAAACTCCCTCGCCAGCACTTCAGGCGGATGCGCCTTTCCTTCATCCAGCCGATACAAAAGCAACCCGATAATCATTGCGGATACATAATGGGCATAAAGCTTTTTCTCTGCGTGAATATCAGTTTGCTGATGCAGATAAAACGATTCCAGCGCTTTGAACATATCAGGTATCACATGAGGAACACCCCATTCCCGATTGAGAAAATGGACAATGGGCATGTTTGACAAAGCAGAAAGCAGAATGGCGAGCGCCTTCTCCGCTTCCTTTAAGGAAAATTCATTCGGGCTGGAGGCAATCGTCAGGTGATCAATGATCTCCGCACATGATCGCTGTATCATGGTTTGGAGCAATTCCTCCTTATTGGCATAGTGATCATAAAAGGTTGCACGGCGGATATTGCTTTTACGCGTAATATCTGAAATCGTGATGCCCGCGTAGTCTTGTTTCTCCGCCAATACATCCAGAAATGCCTTCTGCAGCGCCTCTCTCGTTCGAACCACCCGCCTGTCGATTTGCTTCTCCTTCTCTCGCTCTCCTGGCACAGCTTTTCCAAACAGCCAATAAAACCGCTTTTGAGAAACAAGCTCCCATACCTTCTGGCTGATGGCTTCAGGAGACGCGGCCGCATCCTCATTCAGCCAATACAGGATAATCGCGTACGTGTACAAGGCCCGATAATGTCCATAAATGTCCCGTTCAATCGGCGTTAAATTCACATGGATCGGAGCCAGCAGCACATCCTGCTGAAACACATCCTTAAAAAAACGATGAAAATGTCCTCTGTTCATCATCACAGAAAAAAAGGAACGATGCTCATGAACAAAGGACAGCGTCGGATGCACCGTTTGCCGTTTTTTGTTCAAATGAAGGGTATCCATATGACTGAAGGCGTCAAAAAGCGCTTTGCCCAGTCCTTCCTTCATGTCTTCGATCACATCCTCAATGATTGAAAACTTATCCTCATAATAAAGGTAGAGCGATCCGCGGCTCACTTTGGCCTTCTCAGCGATTTCTTTCATTGTGATGTGTTGAATATCTCTATCTTTCAATAAAGCCAGCAGCGCCTCTTTCACTTGAGCTTCGGCAGATTCCGGCACAAAAGACACCTCCAATCATTAGACAGATCTTAGATATATGTACGGTAACGTATAGATGGTTCACCGTTGTCTTTCTTACAGAAAAGGTACCACCTTATAATAGGTCCGAGAAAAGAAGAAAGCAAATGAGGGGGATTTTACAATGGAACAGCAAGTAAAGGACGACATCCAGCGTGTCTTTCAGCTTCAGAAAAAACAGCAAAAAGCCTTGCGCGCTTCAACAGCGGAACAGCGGAGAGAAAAGCTTCAACGCTTTTTAGATTCCGTCATCGCCCATGAAGAAGAAATCATCGAAGCGATCCGCAAAGACGTCCGCAAACCATATCACGAAGTCAAAAAAGCGGAAATCGAAGGAACAAAAAAAGCGATTAGAGATAATATGAATAACCTGGAACAATGGATGGCGCCTAAAGAAGTCGGTTCATCGTTAAGCCCTGACGCAAACGGAATTCTTATGTACGAGCCTAAAGGCGTCACACTCATCCTCGGCCCGTGGAACTATCCGTTTATGCTGACGATGGCGCCGCTTGCCGCTTCTCTCGCAGCCGGAAACAGCGCGATTGTGAAGCTGTCCGATTTCACGATGAACACGAGCAACATTGCTGCTAAAGTAATAAGAGACGCTTTTGATGAAAAAGAAGTCGCGATTTTTGAAGGAGAGGTTGAGGTGGCAACCGAACTACTTGATCAGCCGTTCGACCATATTTTCTTCACTGGAAGCACAAATGTCGGGAAAATTGTCATGACAGCGGCTGCCAAACACTTGGCATCTGTCACACTTGAGCTTGGCGGCAAGAGCCCGACGATCATTGACAGTGAATACGATCTGATGGACGCAGCGAAAAAGATCGCCGTCGGGAAATTCGTAAACGCCGGCCAAACCTGCATCGCACCTGATTACCTGTTCATTAAAAAAGACGTTCAGGACAGGTTCGCGGGGATTTTACAAACAGTCGTCAACGCTGGATTTATGGAGGATGATCATACCCCAGACCGCAGCAAATTTACGCAGATCGTCAATGACCGCAACTTCAACCGCGTCAAAGATCTGTTCGACGATGCCATCGAAAGAGGGGCGGAAGTGGTGTTCGGCGGCGTATTCGATGCCAGCGACCGCACGATCTCGCCAACCGTTTTGAAAAACGTCACGCCTGACATGAAAATCATGCAGGAGGAAATCTTCGCATCGATCCTGCCAATGATGAACTATGAAGACATCGACGAGGTCATCGATTACGTAAATGACCGCGATAAACCGCTTGCACTTTATGTGTTCAGCAAAAACCAAGATCTGATTGACAACGTCCTTCAGCACACGACATCAGGAAATGCCGCCATCAATGATGTCGTCGTCCATTTCAGTGACGTCAACCTGCCATTCGGCGGCGTCAACACAAGCGGAATCGGCTCCTATCATGGGGTATACGGATTCAAAGAGTTTTCTCATGAGAAGGGTGTATTTATTCAGGCCGCTGAATAATCGCATGATCAAAAGGCGCTTCCTTAGAGGAGCGCCTTTTATTGTAACTCCTTGACCAAAAGCAATTCATCACGGATAGGTATTTTATTATCTGCCAGTAAAGGAATTTCGGGCTTCATCTTTCTGGCCGTCTCGACTGCATTCACAAATAGTCGATCCAACCGGTACCCTCTCTTCTGATAAAACGCTAATGCATGAATATTATCATTGGTTGTGATCAGTTTTATTTGTTTGATATTTCTCTCTCTGCATGCTTCCTCGGCTTTCTCTAGCAGAGCTGTTCCGATCCCTTTATTCTCAATGACACTATCCAGCGAAATGATTTCACAGGCATCTTCTTCAAATATGTATGTAATAAGGCCAACAATCTGGTTATCATCGTTGAGCATTCCATAACCATCTAATTCATCGCAGTTATAAATACCGCTAGAAATAACCATTTGCGGACTGCCCCAGTGTTTTTGAAAAAACGCGGAAACAAGATCTTTAGGTACCTGGCATGTCGGAATAATATTCATATTTTCCTCCTTTTAGCTGAACAAAAATAAGAGAATTAACAACCTATTTTATGTCATTAATCCCCTTATCTAGTATTTACTAGAACTTATAACTTGTCAAAAGCTGTCTGAATACCAATTGCGTGGATTGATAAGGATCAAAATCTGAATCCTGAGATTGGAAGATTTGCTCTGGGGTCAATGTCTCTGCGTTCTCTGATAACGTTTGAATCAGACTTTCCAAATATCCATTTAACTCTGATTTGGACGATTCATGTAGGGATTGATGATTTACAGCGAGTTCTCTAAATCTGTTATCACTGATTAATTTTTTTCGAAGAGCTGCTAGCATCAAGTCAAGCCATGCAGGCTGGCCAAATGTAATATTTAAAGCTAACGTTGCTTGATCAGATTTGGTGGAGTGCCATAAACCTCTTGGCAAATACAGCATGGTTCCCGGTGTTAAATTAACGATTTCTGCATCTGGCAGATCCTCTTTTGGCGGATCTCCTTTCCAATATGACTGTAAATCATCAGGATAGTAAGGAGCCTCTGATAAATCATAGTGCTGCATTGGATTGCTCACATTTTCATTCTTGGCAAGCTTCCATGTTTTCTCACCTTGAATTTGAAAAATCAAGTTGGTGTAGGCGTCAAAATGGGCTTTGAATCCCCCGCCATTTTTCGCCGCGTAAACAATGGCTTTGGAAGAAGTACCCGCAGGCAGTCTTAATTCCGCTTTGAGTTTTTCTATCCACCTTCTGACTTGGGGAATAAATAGGTCGGTGAAATCAAACTCTAATGCAGCCCCTTTTTCATACCACTCTAAAGCCTCTGCAGGTGACACAAGAAATCTGTCTGTGATCCCTTCAGATTCTTCAATCACAGCATCACCAACGACCATGACTGGATTATTGTAGATAGCCAATACGTTTTCTAGCGTTCTAACCTTTTCAAACCCCGGTATGCTTGTAAATCTCTCCACTTCTCCTCTGGCTACCAAAGGTTTTACAGGCCAATATTCTTCTAAAAACTCACTCATCGTTACAGGACTGATGATAGACTCCAAAACCGATTCGGTTACAGCACTCATATTATCCCTCCCAAAAAAAGTAACTTCACCACAAAGATATAACATTTTTTTCTAAAAGTAAATATTGACAGAATTATCAGAGGATTATAATATTTAGTTGTGCGTGATAGCCTATTTTTTTACAAGGAAGGAGGGAAAAGGATGAAAAAGGCTTATAAGAAACCTCGTCTTTTTGAACTGCGCCGTGCTGTAGCAGCTGGCGGCCATTAATCTCATATAGCATTTGACATCTAGTACTCTATTTTAGGAGGGATGCTCAATGAAAAAAGCTTATAAGAAACCTCGCCTTTTTGAACTGCGCCGTGCTGTAGCAGCTGGCGGCCATTAATCTCATATAGCATTTGACATCTAGTACTCTATTTTAGGAGGGATGCTCAATGAAAAAAGCTTATAAGAAACCTCGCCTTTTTGAATTGCGCCGCGCTGTAGCAGCTGGCGGTCATTAATCTTATCCAAAACGATTAACGTTTGAGGCTATCACGCCAACTTGATAAGGAGGATGCTGAAGATGATTACGGCTGAAGAATGCAGAACGTACAAAGAATTTGTTGATCTTTACCAATCCTATCTTTACCCCTTGCTTGGCGCCAGACTGTCCCGGATGTATTCCCCCAAAAACAAAGTCATTATCGATATGGGCACAGGTCCAGGTTATTTAAGCATTCAGTTGGCTAAAAGAACAAATGCGCACGTGCATGCTGTCGATATTAACCCGGCCATGCATGAAATCGCTCAAGAAGAAGCTAAAAAAAGCGGAGTAAGCAGCCTGATTTCATTTGATTTGGAAGATGTCCACCATTTATCTTACGCTGACCAATATGCTGACTTCATCGTCTCCTACTCTTGCCTGCATCATTGGGAAGACGTTGTTAAAGGACTTAAAGAGTGCTATAGAGTTCTGGCTCCGGGCGGAAAAATTGTCATTTTGGATACATTTAATCCCCAAGGAAGCCATTTAGAGATTATGCGAAAACAAATCAAAGAACCGGAATACTTCAGGTTTGTAAGAGAGGCATTTGAAGAAAGTTATTCCTTTGAAGACATTCACCAGTTTGTTCAGGATGCCGGCATTCCCAATTATTCATTAGAAACCTTTCACTTTTTACCGGAGGATTTTATAGAAAGCTTAGATGAGCTGGAGGATGCTCCCCTGTGGGAACAAAATGATCAAAGTACTGATCATGAAATTGAGTCTGTCACATGGATGTTAACGATAGAAAAAGAAAAGGAAGGTGCATTGTAATGATCAATGAATCAACTGTTTTATCCAAAAATCCAGAAATGCCATCAAGAAAATATTTGAAAAGCATTATTATAGAGCCGGGCATCACTTTAAATGAAATGGCATCAGATATTTATAACCATATCGACGGCAAGGTCAGCATACATGATATTTGCTCAAAAATCGTCAATGAATATGATGTTGATTATCAAACCTGCTTAGAAGATTGTATGGAGCTGTTTGAGTTGCTTATTGATCATGAAGCAATCAAAGTTAAGCAGGGGGCATGAGAATTGGAAAAACAAAAAGTGCTTGCTTTACCAGACGATGTACATGAGCTGAGTACACACCGTTCTAAATCAATCGTAAATTACATCATCACTCTGCTTGCCTTTGCCAAAAAACAAGGATTGACTCATCAAGATATTGTAAGCTGGATTCACGAGCAATATGAGGAAAGAGGATATTATGATGAGTGGAGACACATTAACAGCCAACAACCAGTTGGATCATTTGTGGAACTCTTTATAAAAGGAAGACGTTTACTTTATGACAAAATTGAATTGTTTGAAACAGAAGATAAATATGTCGTAAATACCCACACTTGGTATGAAAAAGAACCTAGTGAGGCCTTTTTTTATTTTGAAATTGATCCCGAAGAATTTTCTGCGTACGCTTCCATTCTCGCAATCGAAAACGCAAAACGTCTCGGAATTAAAATCGATATTGTAAAAGAAACAGATGTAGAGACAGCTTATATCTATAAACATCAATAACGCTATTGGGAGGGAGACATATGTGCGGGCTCGCGGGTATTATAAATCTGGCTGCTCCCCGTTCTCAGGAATGTACCTTTCATATATTGAAAGGCATGGCAGATGCCATCAGCTATAGGGGACCGGATGATGAACAATATCATATTGATTCCAAAGTCGGCTTTGCATTTCGGCGATTGTCCATTCTTGACCTTGTAAATGGACAGCAGCCCTTTTTAAATGAGGATGGATCAATCGTCGTTATGGTAAATGGAGAAATTTATAACTATAAAGAACTGAAGGCTTCTTTACACAATCATATGTTTAAAACGACATCTGATTGTGAAGTAATTGTTCATTTATATGAAGAAAAAGGGATTGGATTTGTAGACGACATCATCGGAATGTTTTCAATAGCCATTTGGGACAAAAATAAAAACAAAGTATTTTTAGTTCGTGACCGCTTTGGGATTAAACCGCTTTTTTACACAGAGCTAAAACACGAGCTTATATTTGCCTCTGAAATAAAATCCCTATTTTCTCATCCTCACTGTCCCCGCCAATTTAATTGGAAAGAAGCACTCTCAGACATTTGGCTAAGCGGGGAAGCAGCCAGTAATCATAAAGAAACCACTTCCTTTTTTGTAAACATCCAAAATCTCGATGCTGGCCATTATCTCGAAATTAATTTGACAACAAATGAACGAAAAACAGCAAGCTATTGGTCTTTACAGGATATTTTGCTCAGGCAAGGCTATCGTGAGAATCTCCATCCCGATGACCTGATTGAAGGATATAGAGAACTGCTGGCAGATTCAGTCCATAGATGTTTACAAAGCGACGTTGAAGTCGGGTTGTTTCTTAGCGGTGGCATTGATTCAGCTGCAGTCGCACATTTTGCTGCAGAAAAACAGGATCTCCATACGTTTACAGTATTAAGCCAAAGTACATTTACAAATGAAGATGCAAAATATGCCCATTGGCTGGCTAAAGATTTACACCTTCCAAATCATCAGGTTCTCTATCAATTAGGGAACGATGAGTTATTACAACCAGAGTCATATAAACATTTGTTATGGATCTGTGAAACACCGTTTTGCGGACCGGAACAATTATATAAGTTTCATTTACATAAGTATGCCAAAGCGATAAGGCCAAACCTGAAAGTCATGCTGACCGGCCAGGGCAGCGACGAATTTAACGGCGGTTACAGCACGACACTTTCACCAGCCGAGAACCCAAGTTGGGAAGGATTTATTGAATCGGTCAATACGATGGAGATGAACCGGCTGCATCGGCTGCAGGGAAATATCTTTAGAGTGTGGGAGGAGCATTTTGGACTTTCTCCTATAAACCTTTCTTATTTAAAGAGCAATGATTCCAGCCAAGCAGATCCTTGGCAATCGTATGTCCTGACAAAATACCGTGATCTGCAAATGTATAATTGCTGGCATGAAGATCGGATCGCCGCGGCTAATCATATCGAAAACCGTGTACCGTTCTTGGACCATCGGCTTGTTGAATGGGTTTGCGGAATACCTGATGGACTCCGTAAAGACTTGTTATGGGATAAGTCGGTATTGCGAAAATCATTAACAAATGAGCTGCATACAAGCTATACCCACCGGCCAAAGGTTCCTTTTTTCTATGGTAAGGACGTGAGATATACACATAAAATGATGTTTCATCTTCTGAAGAAAAACAATTATCAGCTTATAGAGGAGGCCTTCTCTCACAGCGATGCCTCCAGCATAATACAGGTTGAACACATTCATGCCATCATGACATATTTGGAGGATGATCCTGAGTTTACAAATTTTGAATTTTTATTAAGACTGGTGAACATGGGACTTTTATCAAAAATGACTAAAGAAACCCCTTCTGTTCAATTAGACATAACCAGCCATTTAGAATCGATAACAATAAAAGACTGGCACTCACAGGAAGGTGATATTGCCAGTCGTTTAAATATCTCAGCCAATAAGTGTGAAGGACAAGATATTTTGGCGCTAAACCCTGGCGTCACTCTGTTAAGGCCGGAAAGCGATAGTGAGCATTGCATCTACATTGCGGAAGAAGGATTTATTCAGTTTATTGTTTCGGAGGAAGACGTCGGAGCTTGGCTGCATATTCTCTGCGATATTAATGGAAAAGACACACTTCATACGATTTTAGACAGACATGGTGTCAGCCTTGAAGAAGTGGCCAAATATATTCAAGAAGCCATCGAACACAATATCATTTTGATCAAACAAAAAAATCTGCCAGAAGGAGCATATAGATGAGCATCTTTTATTCGTTTTCCGCACTTAGGGGATTAGCAATGGGGATTTTTTCGCCTATTTGGATTCTTTATCTGATATCTAAAGATTATGATTTCCTTCAGATTGGATTAATGGGAGCGGTACTTGAAATTGCTAAGCTTATATTTGAAGTTCCTTCCGGCGTTTTTGCTGATCGTTATGGAATTAAAATTTCAATTGCCAGTTCATTCTTTTTCTCCATCCTTACATGGGCCTTCTTCCCTTTTATCGATTCAGCTGCTATTTGCATACTGGCTATGATCATATGGGCTTTATCAGATTCCTTAATTTCCGGTTCTTTTGAAACTTGGATGAGCCGTGTCGCAGGGGAAGATCGATTCGGCAAAGAAATGATGAAAAACACACAATTGCTAATCACTTTTTTAATTATTGGAAGTATTGCCAGCGGGTATTTGTATTCATTAAATATCTATTTTCCTTTCCTGCTCGTTATGGTGATCTACTTATTACTATTTATTTGGATGTCTGTATTTATTAAAGTCCCTTCTGTTTCCGAAACAAATCATGGGGATCAGAACCAACATGATTCGATAAAGATTATCAAAGAAAGTTTAAAAATTATCTTTAACAAAAAAAGGGTTCTTTTAATCGTCATAGCCGGTTTCTTTACAGCCACAGCCTATGACACAATTTCCCGTTACTGGCAGCCTTTTTTGAGTGATTTAGGCTTTTCAGAAAAGTCACTGGGATATATTTTTGCCCTAGGAGGGTTTACCGCTCTCGTTCTTTTGACATTAACCATCAGGTTCGAAAAGAAGATCGAAAAAAATCCATATCTCGCTTTAACCTCATTGGATTCCATGGGCATGGTCATGACTTTTCTATTGTCTAGAGCATTCAGGCCGCTGGGCATTCCATGTACAGCGTTTTTGCTTGCAATTGAAGATATTCATCATCCGATCGTAACAAGTTACTTAAATAAGTTTTTCCCCGATTCATACAAGAACACACTTTTCTCGTTAAACTCAGGGGTAGGAGCAATTGGAGAAATTCTTTCCGGTGTCATTTTCGGCATCATTTCCGCAGCCTTTGGGCTCTCTGCCATGTTTGTTGTTGTAGCTGTATTTCTATTAATCCCTATTATCCTTTATACGATAGTGCCTAAGATTAAAGACAATGATATGAAAGTTCAGATTGAAAAATCCCAGCAAGTGTAAATGTTTTGTATCACAGTAAGAAGACCTTCTTATTAAAAGAAGGTCTTCTGCTATTCTATTCAGTTATTTCCCAAAAGCCATCAGCTTCGTATAACTTCCAATATAAAGTGTTCCGTCCTCAGCGAGCTGAGGAGAAGACACGACGTTGCTGTCGGTTTGATAGCTCCATAATTCATTGCCGTTTGCGTCTGCCGCATAAACCTTCATATCATCTGACCCGAAATAAACCGTTCCCTTCGCGTCAATCAGCGGCGCCGTTCTGACAGGGCCGTCTGTGTAGAATGACCAGTTCATATCCCCGTTTTTGCTGATGGAAAACAGCTCGCCGCTTCCTGAGCCGATGTAGATATTGCCATTATGATCAATCGCAGGAGATGAGCTGGAGAACCCGTTTAGCGGGAATGTCCATTTCAAACTGCCTGTTGATGTATAAGCATACAGCTGTCCATCTTGGTTGCCGGCATAAATGTTTCCGTCCTTATCAATCACCGGATATCCTTTAAACGCATTTGACGTCGTTCTGGACCATTTCACCTGTCCGGTTCCGGAGTTGATCGCATAAAACACGTAATTATATGTGCCGACATACACGGTGCCGTTTTTGGCAAGCACCGGCACAGAGCTGACGACCCCATTTGTTTTCAACTTCCAGCGCTCTGTCCAGGTTGATTTTGACGTCGGTTTGATCGCGTGAACATAATTATCAAGTGTTGAGAAATACAACGTCCCGTCTGAACCGATCACCGTTTCAGAGCTTGGCCCGCCGCTTAACGGAACCGTTGTTAAAATTTCTCCCGTTTCTTTGTCAATAAAATAAATCTTTTTGTCATAGGATGCCAAATAGATAACGCCGTTGGTCCCAAGTACAGGAGATTGCGTATATGTTTTTCCAAGATTGCCCGTCACCCATTTGACTGAGCCGTCTGGATTAAAGGCTTTCATTTCCCCGTCTCTGGAATGAAGATATACTGTGCCGTCTCCGTCAATCACAGCCCCCGCTCCATTTTGCGGAGTCGTTCTGATGTCGTTTTGCCATTTCAGCGTCCCGTCTGTATTTCCGGCGAACCGGCTTTCGCGTGACCAGTTAAACATGGCAGGCGCCATCGCTTGTACATCATATCTTCCTGGCAAAAAGCCAGATGCTCCATTATTTTGAGAAAACACCGTTTCCGCCGCATAAGCAGCTGTCGGCTGAAGCACTTTGGCAGCGGGCACATCAGAAACAGCGCCGGCCGAAACAGCCGCCGCCACCGCAGCTCCCGCAATCAAAGCTTTCATACGAAATGACTTGACCATCATTGAGACCCCCATTATATGTAACTTCTAATTTGTGACCATCATAACATATTCATCCATTTTATAAATCTATTTCACAAAAACATCACAAACTAGAAAACTATGTAAGAGTATTCACGGACGTTTTTTCAGCACCCGATCGAAATGCAGCCACAAACCAAATGACGTTGACAGCAGCCGCAGCGAGACTAACTCCCAAAACAAAGATCACCTCAGAAAGCAGATGGTCACTAAAGAAACTAAACATCAAGATAAAACCGGCCGAAGACAAATGAATCAAAAGCCCGAAGCCGCAAAGCACCGCCATGACATACCTCATTGCATCGACTCCGAGCATATAAACGAGAAATGGAATGAAATACAAGACAAGGATCATACCGACAGCTGACCACATGCCAGCTGAATTAAACTGATTGGCCGCCGCTCCCGTTCCGGCCAGCGGCGAAAGTGAAGCCGCCACAATCACGGCGCAAAAAAGAAACGCAGAAATGGTTGTCATGATCGCCACGCTATTTTTTTTTGACATCAAACTCCTCCTTTAATAGAAATATTAACCTTTTTTATTATAAGTAAGTTGAATGTTATATTCATTATATTTTTAAAAAATTCCAGAATACATACACAAATGCTATGCTTCTTTCTAGTATATTTATATAGTAAAAAACAAAGGATAAAAGACTCATTTTTCTGTAATATCAGGATTTTATCACCATACCATATTGCATGTACATGTTTTTCAAAGTATACTATTCCAGATTAATTCAGAGGAGAGAGAAAAATACATGGAAAAACCAGCAGGATTTTGGATTCGTTTTTTAGCTTATTTTATTGACGGCATTATTGTATCTGTTCCTAGTTATATTATTCTATTTATTATCAATTCTGTGTTTGTAGCTGGGGCTGTGGCAACAAACCCTTACATGACGGAAGAAGAGTATTTAGTGAAATACATGACGCTTGCATTTTTGCCTACTATGCTGATCATGATCGTCATCAGCGTGTTATATTACGGGCTGCTCACAGCTTCTAAAATGCAAGGCACACTTGGCAAAAAAATTCTTGGCCTGAAAGTGGTCAATGAACAAGGTGAACGGGTTTCTGTCGGACAGGGAATTGGCCGTTACTTTGCCTATATCTTATCTGGAATCATCTTTTATATCGGGTTTATCATGATCGCCTTTGGAGAGAAAAAAGGCCTGCATGACATCATTTGCAAAACACGTGTCGTGTATAAATAATAGAAAAAAGTCTAGACGCCAATAGGCATCTAGACTTTTGTTTTCTTTGCAATAGGCTGCCACGACAGATACGTAGCGCTTCTCCACAACCACTCAAACGGCCCCATCCGAAAGACACGAAGCCAAAGGTGGCTGAAGACCATTTGAACGGCACAAACAGCAATTGTAATGAGCACACCGGCAGCAGGGTACACTTTTCCATACAGGCCCAAGCCGTAATGATAAAAAATCCAAGTACACACAATAGACTGCATCAAATAATTGGTAAATGCCATCCTCCCAACAGCGGAGAATGATTGCAGCACTGTTCTCACTCTTGTTTTATGATAAAGATAGACAACCGTTGTAACATAGAAAAACATGAGGAAAGGCGCGCCAATCAGCAAACATATTTCTTTATCCGTTACACTGTACAGCACCTGGGCGCCGATGCCGATGACAAGCCCAGCCATCCATAATCGTTTTAATCCTTTGCGATGCTTTTCCGGTTCATGCAAATACCGTGATTTTGCTGCCGCAGCTCCCAGCAAAAACATGCTGAAATATGGAATGGATGCAAAGAAGTAGTTGAGCGGATTATACGTAAGCATGCCATTCGAAGACATGTAAACAAGACGGTCGTGGATCCGCTGTTCTGCAATATCCTTCAGGCTGCCGCTTCCATAAACATGAATCGCTTGTTTTGCCTGCTGTGTTACCGCTTGTACCCATTCCTGTCCGTTTGATTGATCAAAACTTGTCAACATGAACGGAATGGAAAACAGAAGATACAAAGAGACCGCCCATATCAGCAGTGTTTTCGGCTTTGCTTTTCGAAACAAGAGCAGGACAAATCCGAGCAGGGCATATTCTGTTAAAATATCCCCGTCCCATATCAAAAAGGCATGAATCGTTCCAAACAAGAGAAGCGCCATTAACCTTCTCACATATAACGGAACAAACCGTTTCCCTTTGTTTTCTGCTCTCTCCATCATGACAACCATGCCAAATCCAAATAAAAAGGAAAACAATAAAATACATTTTGTTTGAATGAAGAATTTCAGTATGTCTGCGGCGGCAAAATCAGCTTCAGACCACTTATCCATGAAAAAATTCTCTTTTCCAAGCATAGACAAATACATATCCGGATAACTGAAATGTGCCAGATTGACAAATAAGATGCCGAAAATCGCCATTCCTCTCAGCACATCAAGCACACCGATCCGCTCATTTGTTAAAGTCGGCTGTAATGAAGACATAGCCATCACGCTCCTTTTTTCTGTACCTTAAGGGTAGGAAAAAATGAAGCGCGGTAACATCGATTTAGGTGTCAGGCCGGCATGAAAACCTTACAATCTTGTCATCTTTATGGTTTCATCACCTTTAAATCTAATGCTTCGATATTCTGCAAAATGCGATCAAAGCGCAAAGCCTGAGGCTCACATGGGAAGATGTGGCCTTCATACGGGTCGCCTAACGTCCGGAAAAACGGTTCAAATAAACCAGGAACCAATACGCCCACCATCTTTGTATAGTGAGAATCAAGGCGATAGGAGTGAACGGTATTTGCAGGGACATGCAGGAAATCTCCCGGATTCAGCTGAATTTCCTGGCCATCTGTCCACATCGTCATCTGGCCTTCAAGGCAATAAAATGTTTCTGTATGATATTCATGGTAGTGATCAACGATTCGGTCACCTTTAGGGCCTTCAGATGATACGACGATAAACTGGCCATCTGTATTTTTTTGTGCAGCCACAATGCGGTGAAGCTGATCTCCAGTCAACAGACGATCTCCTTCTCCAGATTCAAGAACGTATGGAACCGCTCCATCTGGCAGCTCTGTAAGTTCCGCTAATTTGGCCGAACATGCAGGCTTTGCTTCATCTAGAAATACAATGTCCGCTACAGCGGCTGCTTCTGCAAATCGCTCGTTTGAGACTTCTTCGCTTGCGTACGGCGGATGTTCAGCGTGATCATACGGATTCCCAATAACGGAATACAAGTGCGCTACGTTTCCTTTCATCGTGTAAGACACCAGTCTTGTTCTGTGGCTCTGCATCCGGTAGCTGTGCGGTGTTCCCGCCGGAATGTTGGCATAATCACCTGATATTAATAAATAGCGTTCACCATCAAGTGTCAGTTCCAGTTTCCCGTCCAAAACGAGAATTCCTTCATGTGTGTCCTTGTGGACGTGAAGCGGAAAGGCATCTCCTTTTCCCCCGGAAAGAAGCACGATCTCAAACAAATCACCTGTGCTCCTCCCATTCGCCATCACCGTGGCAACCTGTCTGCCGAACAGATAGCGCTCGCCTTCTCCGCTCCGGAGCAAATAAGGCATTTTTTCTTTAGGCAATGAATGTGTACATAATGTTTTCATATTATCGCTTCCTCCAATTTAGACCAGTCTATATATTATCATTCATTTGTCTAGACCGTTCTATATAATTGTAGGAGAAAGGATAACAAAATGCTACCCTTTTTTTCTCACCAGCACTGGTATTTGTTCGGCAATGAGAAGAAGAGGCGTTTTGTCTTTATTCGTTAACGAAAGCATGATGCCGCCCTCAATCATCGAATTAATCAGCGTTCCAAGCTGATTTGCTTCTTCTTCTGCAAATCCGTTTTCCATTAATTTTCTGGCAAAAACCGCTTCCCAGCTTTTAAACACCTTCATGCAAACCGTCCGCAGCGGTTCACTGATTAACGCTGTCTCACTCGCCAGCAAACCGACTGGAATACCTTTAATGCTTTCTGTGTTGTCAAATTGGCTGGCTGTTTTTTTGATAAAAAGCTGAATCGCTTCAACAGGATCAGAGGATTCATCCATGCTTTGCTGTATCAGATGTTCAACGATCTTACCTGTATATGTAACCGCTTCAATTGCTAGTTCTTCTTTGCCATTCGGAAAAAAGTGATAAAGCGATCCTTTTGGAGCACCGCTTTCTTTTACAATCTGGTTCAAACCTGTCGCGTGATATCCTTGCAGCTGGAACAGACGTGACGCCGTGTGAAGGATTTTTTCACGTGAATCTCCTCTGCTAGTCATTAAAACATTCCCTCCTAGGTATGGTAGAGCGACTTATATAATATAAAAAAGAACCCTGTGATTGTCAAAAGGGGTAAGACCCTTCCGGATGGGGTAATGTACAAAAACAGCGTCTAGGAGGGATCTCTCAATGACAATCGATCATTCAGTCACAAATACAGAGCAGCTTGAACAACAGAACCCCGCCATAAAAACAAAGCTCAAACTGAAAAAGCTTAAGGATCAGGTGATCGTCATTACCGGCGCTTCAAGCGGTATCGGACTTGTCACGGCGAGAATGGCAGCTGAAAAAGGCGCAAAGGTCGTGGCAGCAGCGCGAAATGAAGAGGCGCTGAAGGAGCTCACTGATGAACTTAAGGAAAAAGGGCACGACGCCATATGGGTAAAGGCGGATGTCGGAAAAGAAGAGGACGTCAACCGCATCGCAGAAACCGCGATCAGCACATTCGGCCGCTTTGATACATGGGTCAACAATGCGGCCGTCTCGACTTTCGGACACGCCATGGACGTCACCGTCGAAGACATGAAGCGCATGTTCGACACAAATTTCTGGGGACCTGTTTACGGAACAAGAGCGGCTGTCAAACACTACACCGGCAGAGGTGTGCCGGGCGCACTCATTAATGTAGGAAGCCTGTTCGGAGACAGGGGAACGGTCATTCAATCCACATATGCATCTGCCAAATTTGCGCTTCACGGCTGGACGGAAAGCATCCGAATGGAGCTTGAAAAGGAACAGGCGCCCGTCTCGGTAACGCTCATCCACCCGGGCAGAATTGACACACCATATAACGAGCATGCGCACAGCTACCTCGACAAACAGCCGGCTCATTACCGCTCCATGATCTATCCGCCGGAAGCGGTCGCCGAAGCGATCCTGTTTGCCGCCGAACACCCTAAGCGCGACATGTACATCGGCTCACAGGCCAAAGCCATCGCCATGCTGGGCGCGCTTTTTCCTCGTCTGACCGACAGACTGATGGAAAAAATCATGTATCACAGCCAGCATGCCGAAAGACCGTCCAATCCGAGAGAAGAAAGCGCTCTTTATGATGCTGGCTGCGGTATGCATGACAGAGGCACAAATAAAGGATGGATGAGGTCAAGAAGCTACTACACAAAAGCGACGAAGCGCCCAATTGTATCGGCGGCTGTTGTTGCCGGACTAGTGGCTTGGGCTGCCGCCAAACGATGCAGATAATCTCTGACCATAAGAAAAACCCATGCTGTTCCAGCGAACCATGGGTTTTTCAGCTGTTAATCGATAAAAGCCTTGTTCATACGCTGCAGCAGCTCGCCGAACATCTCTTTTTCCTGTGTTGACCATTCTTTCAGCATCTGTTCATAACGTTCAAGGCGCTTTTGCTGATCGGCTTTTAATAGTTGTTTGCCGAGTTTTGTAATGGTAAACAGGCTGACTCTCCCATCAGACGGGTCTGAGAAACGATAGATGAGCTCCTTTGCCTCTAATGCAGCTGCTTGTCTTGAAAGAGTAGAAATATCAAGCTTAAACGATTCAGCCAATTCCTTAACACGAGCAGGCCCAAACTCATCCAATTGTCTCAGTAATAAGTACGAAGATCTCTCCAAATTCCCTGTTCTTTTCTCCGATTGATCCAGATAAACAGCTCTCCTGATAAAAGTCGTCAGCTCATATTCAATTAATTCAACTGGATTTTGATTTTGCAATCGCTCTCGCTCCCTATTCCAATCTCCGGCATTGACAACATCATATATACTTGTATAATACAAATGTACATTAACTGAATAAATACAAGTCGTTATATGACTAAATCAATTATTATACTTGTATAGTACAATCATATAAAAAGAAAGTAAAGCGATTCCTCAGAACCATCCTAGAAGCAAGCACCAGAAAGGAGGAAGCTGTTCTGATTGGAGAGCAGCACTTGATGTGAAAGTCATACGAATTATTTTGCAAGTGTTGATATTATATGTATTTTTTATGATCGGGGAAGCCATTCAGCATCTGTTTCATTTACCCGTGTCAGGAAGCATCGTTGGATTGGTATTGCTTCTGATCTGCTTGGGCCTCCGTATTGTTCCCGTCTCCATCATTGAAGACGGAGCAGGGTTTTTATTATCCTTCCTTCCATTGTTGTTCATCCCGGCAATGACAGGAGTGATAAACTATCCGTCTCTCATTTCATTCAATGGCCTGATGCTGCTGATTACAGTCGTTCTCAGCACCATCGTCACGATCATTGCGGCTGGATTCGCCAGCCAGCTATTAGAGAAAAAAGCAAAAAAACGGGAGGAGAAAGAGAAATGCAGCAAGCATGTATCGCGATCATTATAATTCTTTTAACAGTTGCCGCTTATTTAGCGATGGTCAAACTCTATAAGCGATTCCCGCTTCCATTTCTGATCCCTGTTCTGACAACGACAATTTTGATTGTAGCGGCTTTGATGATGTTTCATGTTTCCTATGAAGGCTATATGATCGGGGGGAAATGGATCAATTCTTTGCTTGGGCCGGCTGTTGTGGCGCTGGCCTATCCGCTTTATAAGCAATGGCATATCATTGTCAAACATTGTGTTCCCATTTTAGGCGGCGTCCTGGTCGGCTTATGCATGGGAATGATCAGCGGGCTGATCTTCGCAGAAGCATTCGGGATTGATCATGATCTCTTATTATCCATTCTGCCAAAATCGATCACAACCCCTGTCGCTATTCAGATCGCCGCCGGTCTTGGCGGCGTCCCTTCCATGACAGTCGTATTTGTCATGATTGCGGGCTTTTCAGGCGTCATCCTCGGGCCGCTTTTCCTAAAATGGCTTCGCATACGCAGCTCCCTAGGACAAGGCATTGCATTAGGCAGCGCCTCCCATGCACTGGGTACCTCCAAAGCGTTGGAATATGGGGAATTGGCCGTATCCATGAGTTCCGTCTCCATGACGCTTTGTGCGGTGCTCGGCTCATTCTTCGGCCCGCTCGTCGTCTGGCTGTTTCATATTTAACAAAGAAAGACTGCCCCGGGGGAGGGCAGTCTTTTTCGTTTAAGAAGCAAAAAAATCAATCAACGGCTGAAAGTCCTTAGATAAATCAACGTCATTCGGTTCTGCTTGAAGCAGGCGGTCAATCATACGCTCCAGCTCCTCAACATCATTCTTATCCGTATATTCAATGAAGTTTAAGCTTTCAAGCCAATCCCGATATGAATGTTTGGCTTTGCCATAGCTGTTTCCAAAGACAAGGCAAGGTGTTTTGGTGATAATCGAGAAAATCATCGCGTGAAGGCGGTCGGTAATCACCAATTTACTGGAGCCGATGCGGTCCAGCATCTCCATAAAATGCTTTTCACGATCAGCGTAATCGATGGTGTCTACCGTATCCAGCACCGTATCGGTACGCTCTGTGTAAGTTGTTTTTTCTGCCCATTGCTTCATCTGTGAAATAAAATCTTCGTCAGTCACTTTCTCCTTATCCGCTCTTAAAATAAAGAGAACGCCGTCCCGCTCGAGCTCTCGCGGCACAATATCCAAGGAAAGCACCATGTCCGGTGTAAAGATCACATTGGAGTTGAAGGTCTCTTTCACAACATCCAGTGTTTGCGTCTCACGCGCAGCAATCGTTAAGTTTGTATTTTGATGGTACGCATCCTGTGTTTTTTTCTTTTCCTTCTGTCCTTCCTCTGTATCCTCAAAATAAACGGATTGTGGCAGAGAAATTGATTTGTAGTCTTTAAACGCCGAAAAGACCTTTCTTCTGTCTTCCTCAATATCGAGATAAAGGTTTCCTAAATTCCCTCCGCCTGTAAAGCAGACAATATCGTCTTCACGAATGATCTCCTTCACCAGTTCAATGCCCTCATCCGTCGCATAATCCATAATCTCAATGTATTCATAATACGGAAAATGATTTTTGATAAATTTCTCTTCCGCATACGCAATCGCTTGGTCGCCAATGTTTGTGTAGCTAGGGGAACCAAACAAAAATACTTTTCGTTTATCATTTAACAGAGCTTCCGGCTCCACATTTGGCGCAATGCCTTTTACTAGTTTTTTGCCTTTGATTTCTTGTACAGTCATATCTGCGTCCTCCTTCTGGGATGAATTCCTCATTGTGTGTTAACTGTCTCTACCCAAAAAGAAGGATGGCTATGCATTGGCATGTGCATCGGCTATATCAGAAACATCGTTTTCGCCAATTTGATAGACGCTGCAATGTCCCGCGCCGTTCTTTCCATATATTCCGCGGCATGTTCAAACGCGTCTTCTAGTGGCACGGCTCCGGGGACGATGCTGAAAAGCGCATCGATTCCGTGTTGATAGACGGCATTACTGTCTCGGGAAATTGATCCCGCAATGCCGATAACGGGCACATCGTATGATTTAGCGGCCTTGGCCACCCCGATCGGTGTTTTTCCATGAACCGTTTGGCTGTCGATTCGTCCCTCGCCGGTAATCACAAGGTCTGCATCCTGAACGATACTTTCAAAATCAACCGCTTCAAGGACAATATCAATGCCTCTTTTCAGGTCAGCCTGAAGATAAGTTAGCAGGCTCCATCCAAGACCGCCCGCTGCACCGGCGCCCTCTGTATCTCGGAAGGTTGATCCGAGCGCTTTTTCTGCCATATCAGCGAAATGGCTTACGTTCTGGTCTAGTACATCCAACATGTCGGCCGTCGCGCCTTTTTGCGGCCCGAAAACAGCCGTAGCACCCTTTGGTCCTGTTAACGGATTGTCCACGTCACAGGCAACTTCCAGTTTGACATTCCGCAATCTGGAATCAAGCCCGCTCACATCTATTGATGCAAGCTGAGATAACGCGCCGCCCCCTGGGCCAATCTCGCTGCCTGAGTTATCAAGAAGCCTTCCGCCCAATGCCTGAATCATCCCGGCTCCCCCGTCGTTCGTGGCGCTTCCGCCGATTCCGATGATCAATCGCTCCGCTCCCGCATCAAGAGCTGCTCCGATTAATTCTCCCGTTCCCCTTGTTGTAGTGATGAGCGGATTTCGCTTATCTACAGGCACCAGATGCAGCCCTGAAGCAGCAGCCATTTCAATCACAGCTGTTCTCCCATCTCCCATCATGCCAAAGAAAGCTCTCACCGGTTCCCCCAGCGGCCCTGTGACAACTTGCTCTATGATCCTTCCATTGGTCGCATCGACCAGAGATTGAACGGTTCCCTCGCCGCCATCCGCCACCGGCAATTTTCTGTAATCAGCACCCGGAAAGACCGATTTGAAACCTCTTTCTATCGCTTCGGCTGCCTCCAGAGCTGATAAGCTTTCCTTAAAAGAATCAGGTGCAATGATGATTTTCATCCAAATCGCCTCTTTCAAAACATGATTCACTTAACCTATTGATCTCCAATGTACCATAATTGATCTGGAAATACATACCATGCAATATGGTAAAAATTTAAATAAAAATTAGAAATGAAAGTGTTTGCATAAAAGAAATATTCACGTTATCATACTTGTATACAAGTATACTCCTTGAGTGAGGAAGGTGAGTGTATGCTAGACTCCAAAGACCTGTTGTATCCCGCAAAATGGCTCTCAAAAGCGTCAACCGGAGTTCGTGTCGCATACGAGCTGAGAATGCGGATCGTTTCAGGTCTGATTGAAAGCGGTACCATTTTATCAGAAAATACAATCGCCGCCGAGTTTTCAGTAAGCCGTTCGCCGGTTCGCGAAGCGCTAAAAATACTCGCATCCGAAAAAATCATCCGCTTAGAACGAATGGGAGCGGTCGTAATTGGTTTAACTGAGAAGAAAATCGCGGAAATTTATGATGTGCGGTTACTATTAGAAACATTTGTCTTTGAACGGCTTGTCAAAATAGACATTGAGCCTTTAGTTAAGGATCTCAGCAAAATTCTTGAAATGATGAAAGTCTCAATCAAATATGAGGATGCTGACGAATTTTCATTTCAAGATGTGCTGTTCCATGAAACGATTATCCGAGCGATTGATCATTCATACATTCAGATGATCTGGAACAATCTAAAACCCGTCATGGAAAGCTTTATTCTTTTATCGATGCGGGTACGGTTAAAGGAAAAGTATGAAGACTTCACAAGGATTTTAGATAACCACGAGCTTTATATTCAAGCCATCAAAACAAAGGATAGGGCGCTGATGATTCAGTCTCTTCACCAAAACTTTGATGATGTGCAGGATAAGGTAGAAGACCTATGGCTCTCACAACAAATGCTGGCAAAAGGAGCTGAATACAACAATGACTAGTTATATGTTAGGAATCGATATCGGCACGACAAGCACAAAAGCTGTGCTGTTCAGTGAAAACGGAGATGTGGTACAGAAAGAAAGCATCGGCTACCCGCTCTATACACCGGACATCTCAACAGCTGAACAAAATCCGGAAGAGATTTTTCAGGCAGTCATCCATACAACAGCGAGAATTACAAAACAGCATCCCGAAAAACGGATCTCTTTCATTTCGTTCAGCAGCGCCATGCACAGCGTCATTGCAATCGACGAAAATGACAAGCCGCTGACGCCATGCATTACATGGGCCGACAACAGAAGTGAAGGCTGGGCGCATAAGATCAAAGAGGAATTGAACGGACATGAGGTGTACAAACGGACGGGAACACCGATTCATCCGATGGCACCGTTAAGTAAAATTGCCTGGATCACGAATGAAAGAAAAGAAATCGCTTCCAAGGCAAAAAAATATATCGGCATCAAAGAATACATTTTTAAACAGCTGTTCAATGAGTATGTCATCGATTACTCATTGGCATCAGCGACAGGCATGATGAACCTGAAGGGCTTGGATTGGGACGAAGAGGCACTGCGCATCGCAGGCATCACGCCGGATCACTTATCCAAACTCGTGCCGACAACCGAGATCTTTCAGCACTGCAGCCCGGAAATAGCGATCCAAATGGGAATCGATCCGGAAACGCCTTTTGTCATCGGCGCCAGCGACGGCGTGCTGTCCAACCTCGGCGTCAACGCCATTAAAAAGGGTGAAATCGCCGTCACCATCGGTACAAGCGGTGCCATTCGGACGATTATTGACAAGCCGCAAACCGATGAAAAAGGGAGAATTTTTTGCTATGCCTTGACGGACAAGCATTGGGTTATTGGGGGACCTGTGAACAATGGGGGCATCGTCCTTCGCTGGATCAGAGACGAGTTTGCCTCCTCCGAAATCGAAACAGCGACACGGCTGGGCATTGATCCATATGACGTGCTGACGAAAATTGCCCAACGCGTCAGACCCGGTTCTGACGGTCTGCTGTTCCACCCATATCTCGCCGGAGAACGCGCTCCGTTGTGGAATCCGGATGTACGCGGCTCATTTTTCGGCTTGACCATGTCGCATAAGAAAGAGCATATGATACGCGCGGCATTGGAAGGCGTCATTTACAACCTGTACACGGTGTTCTTGGCGTTAACTGAATGCATGGATGGCCCGGTAACCCGCATCCAAGCGACAGGGGGTTTTGCAAGGTCGGAGGTTTGGCGCCAAATGATGTCGGATATCTTCGAATCAGAGGTTGTCGTTCCGGAAAGCTACGAAAGCTCATGTCTCGGCGCCTGCATTTTAGGCCTGTATGCAACAGGAAAAATCGATTCTTTCGACGCCGTGTCCGATATGATCGGCAGCACATACAGACATACGCCGATCGAAGACTCAGCCAAGGAATACAGAACATTAATGCCGATTTTCATCAATCTATCAAGATTATTAGAAAATCAATATACACAAATTGCAGATTATCAGAGGGGCTTAATCACACACAAATAGTACATGACATGAAGGGGAGGGCATTACCATGCCGTTAATCATCGTTGCACTTGGGATCTTAGCATTACTATTTCTGATTATGGGCTTAAAATTAAACACATTTATTTCCCTGCTGGTCGTATCGTTCGGCGTGGCACTGGCACTCGGGATGCCGTTCGATAAAGTTGTCAGCTCCATCGAAGCAGGAATAGGGGGGACTCTTGGCCACATCGCGCTCATCTTCGGACTCGGTGCGATGCTGGGCAAACTGATCGCGGATTCAGGAGGCGCACAGCGCATTGCGATGACGCTCGTCAACAAATTCGGTGAGAAAAATATTCAATGGGCCGTTGTCATTGCCTCATTCATTATTGGGATTGCGTTATTTTTTGAAGTAGGACTGGTTCTATTAATTCCGATTGTCTTTGCGATTTCAAGAGAATTGAAGATTTCTATTTTATTTCTCGGAATCCCGATGGTCGCGGCACTATCCGTCACACACGGTTTCCTGCCGCCGCACCCGGGACCTACGGCGATCGCCGGTGAGTATGGCGCAAACATTGGAGAAGTGCTGCTGTACGGCTTTATCGTTGCTGTTCCGACAGTGCTCATTGCAGGGCCGTTATTTACAAAGTTCGCGAAAAAAATCGTTCCTGCATCATTTGCGAAAAACGGCAATATTGCATCACTCGGCACACAAAAAACATTTAACCTTGAAGAAACACCCGGCTTTGGAATCAGTGTCTTTACTGCAATGCTCCCGATTATCATCATGTCGGTCGCGACCATTATCGACCTGCTTCAAGAAACAATCGGGTTTGCAGATAACGGAGTTTTAGCTTTTATCAGATTGATTGGAAACGCATCGACTGCTATGATTATTTCGTTATTGGTCGCAGTCTATACAATGGGCATCAAGCGCAACATTCCAGTCAAAACCGTGATGGATTCTTGTTCAACTGCCATTTCACAAATCGGCATGATGCTTTTGATCATCGGAGGAGGCGGCGCCTTCAAACAAGTGCTGATCAACGGCGGTGTCGGCGATTACGTAGCAGACTTATTCAAAGGAACGGCATTATCGCCAATCATTCTGGCATGGCTCATCGCAGCGATCCTGCGCATTTCTCTAGGATCGGCGACTGTTGCCGCACTAAGCACAACAGGTCTGGTCATTCCGTTATTGGGCCATTCTGATGTTAACCTGGCGTTAGTCGTACTCGCAACAGGAGCCGGAAGTGTCATCGCTTCACACGTCAATGACGCCGGCTTCTGGATGTTCAAGGAATACTTCGGATTAAGCATGAAAGAAACATTCGCCACATGGACATTGCTGGAAACCATTATTTCCGTTGCTGGACTGGGATTCATTTTATTGTTAAGTTTAGTTGTATGAAATTAAGAAGGAGCTGTAACACATGTTCAATTCGATTGGTGTCATAGGCTTAGGCGTAATGGGAAGCAACATCGCCTTAAACATGGCAAATAAAGGCGAAAACGTCGCTGTCTATAATTACACCAGAGATTTAACGGACCAGCTTATCCAAAAGCTGGATGGACAATCTCTCAGCCCGTATTACGAGCTTGAGGACTTTGTTCAATCGTTAGAAAAACCAAGAAAAATCTTTTTGATGGTCACAGCGGGAAAACCCGTAGATTCCGTCATCCAATCATTAAAGCCTTTGCTTGAAGAAGGCGACGTCATCATGGACGGAGGAAACTCCCACTATGAAGACACAGAAAGAAGATATGACGAGCTGAAGGAAAAAGGGATCGGCTACCTGGGAGTCGGCATTTCCGGCGGTGAAGTCGGTGCGTTAACAGGGCCTTCCATCATGCCGGGCGGAGATCGCGACGTCTATGAGAAAGCCGCTCCTATCCTGACGAAAATCGCAGCCCAAGTCGGAGATGACCCTTGCTGTGTCTATATCGGACCAAAAGGGGCAGGGCACTTTACAAAAATGGTGCACAACGGCATTGAATATGCCGACATGCAGCTGATTGCAGAAGCTTATACGTTTCTAAGAGAAACGCTTCGTCTGCCGCTAGATGAAATTGCATCTATTTTTGAAACATGGAATCAAGGTGAGCTGAAAAGCTATTTAATAGAGATTACAGCTGAGATTTTACGCAAAAAAGACGAAAAAACAGGACAGCCTCTGATCGATGTCATCCTTGATAAAACCGGCCAAAAAGGCACCGGAAAATGGACGAGCATGCAGGCGATTGATAACGGCATCCCGTCCACGATCATCACAGAGTCCTTGTTCGCCCGCTACTTGTCATCTTTAAAAGAAGAACGGATGGCAGCTCAAGATGTATTAGCAGGCCCGGAAGCCGAAGAAAAACACTTGGATAAAGACACTTGGATTGAATACGTCAGACAGGCTCTTTACATGGGGAAAGTATGCGCCTATGCACAAGGCTTTGCCCAATATAAGATGTCATCTGAGCTTTACGGCTGGAATCTGCCGCTCAAAGACATCGCCTTGATTTTCCGAGGCGGCTGCATCATCCGCGCTGATTTCCTAAACGTGATCAGCGAAGCATTCAGTGAGCAGCCAAATCTGGCTAACCTGCTGATCGCGCCTTATTTCACAGATAAGCTCCATGCCTATCAAACAGGCCTGCGAAAAGTCGTTTGCGAGGGTATCAGCACCGGAATCTCTTTCCCATGCTTAACTACCGCGCTCTCTTATTACGACGGCTACCGCACAGGGCGTTCCAATGCGAACCTCTTGCAGGCACAGCGCGATTACTTTGGCGCTCACACGTACGAACGGACTGATATGGACGGCGTCTTCCATACGAATTGGTCTGAATAACCTGTATTAAAAACACGGTCAGTTTCAACTGAACCGTGTTTTTTTCTTCTATCCCAAACAACAGAAGACATAAGTTATGTTTTAAATATCATAAACAGTGATACAATAATAGCTAGAAACAATCCCCAAGATCATCATGTGACAGCAGATTGCTGTTCCGTTCTATTCTGCTTTTGGCCATTGTCCTTTGCCCTTGACCATGGTGTCATAAAATGTTCAAATGCCAAAACGGCCTGGCATTCTGATTTACAAAAGTCCCTGAAAACCTTATCTAATTGAGAATCAGCCTCTCATTTATTATAAAAGAAATGCCTAAATCCTACCTGTCACACCTTTATTAAGATGAAAAAAAGTAGGTTATGGCTTGACAAAAAATATATATTAATTAATAATTCATATATAATTAGAATTATTATTGAAAGCGATTATGCTTTCTAATACATTTTTAGGAGGAATATACATTATGTCTTTAATCGGTAAAGAAGTACTTCCATTCGAAGCAAAAGCATTCAAAAACGGTGAATTCATCGATGTAACAAACGAAGATTTGAAAGGCCAATGGAGCGTATTCTGCTTCTACCCAGCAGATTTCTCTTTCGTATGCCCAACTGAGCTTGAAGATCTTCAAGAACAATATGCTGCACTTAAAGAATTAGGTGTTGAAGTATACTCTGTTTCTACAGATACTCACTTCGTACACAAAGGCTGGCATGACAGCTCTGAAAAAATCAGCAAAATCACTTACGCAATGATCGGTGACCCATCTCAAACGATCTCTCGCAACTTCGATGTTCTTGACGAAGAAACTGGCCTTGCTGACCGCGGAACATTCATCATCGATCCAGACGGCGTTATCCAAACTGTTGAAATCAATGCAGGCGGTATCGGCCGTGACGCAAGCAACCTTGTAAACAAAGTAAAAGCAGCTCAATACGTTCGTCAAAACCCAGGTGAAGTTTGCCCGGCTAAATGGGAAGAAGGCGGCGAAACTCTTACACCTAGCCTTGATCTAGTAGGTAAAATCTAAGGAGTGCATTCAATTGGTACTTGATGCAAATATCAAAGCACAATTAAATCAATATATGCAGCTAATTGAGAATGACATTGTTCTCAAAGTTAGCGCAGGCGAAGATGACACTTCTAAGGACATGCTGGCTCTCGTTGATGAGCTGGCTTCCATGTCATCGAAAATTTCAGTTGAAAAAGCTGAATTAAACAGAACGCCGAGCTTCAGTGTCAATCGTGTCGGAGAAGACACTGGCGTGACTTTCGCCGGTATCCCTCTGGGCCACGAATTCACATCATTAGTGTTGGCGTTGCTCCAAGTGAGCGGCAGACCGCCTAAGGTAGACCAAAAAGTCATTGATCAGGTGAAGAAGATCAGTGGTGAATACCACTTCGAATCTTATA
The DNA here is from genome assembly GCF_000009045.1 of Bacillus subtilis subsp. subtilis str. 168. Taxonomy (GTDB): domain Bacteria; phylum Bacillota; class Bacilli; order Bacillales; family Bacillaceae; genus Bacillus; species Bacillus subtilis. Next base: position 4,119,897 of record NC_000964.3, read on the forward strand.
TCAGCCTGACATGCCACAACTGTCCTGATGTTGTACAAGCTTTAAACATGATGAGCGTGCTGAACCCGAACATTACGCACACGATGATTGACGGTGCAGCATACAAAGCAGAAGTTGAAAGCAAAAACATCATGGCAGTGCCGACCGTTTACCTGAATGGCGAATCCTTCGGAAGCGGCCGTATGACGCTTGAAGAAATTCTTGCGAAAATGGGCAGCGGCACAGATGCATCTGAGTTTGCTGACAAAGAGCCGTTTGACGTTCTTGTGGTCGGAGGCGGACCTGCTGGTGCAAGTGCAGCGATCTACACTGCACGTAAAGGCATCCGAACTGGTGTTGTCGCTGAGCGCTTCGGCGGACAGGTTCTCGACACCATGAGCATCGAAAACTTCATCAGCGTCAAAGCGACGGAAGGACCGAAGCTAGCGGCAAGTCTTGAAGAGCATGTGAAGGAATATGATATTGATGTCATGAACCTTCAGCGTGCGAAACGCCTTGAGAAGAAAGATCTGTTCGAACTTGAACTCGAAAACGGCGCTGTCCTGAAAAGTAAAACAGTGATCCTTTCAACAGGTGCACGCTGGCGCAATGTCAACGTCCCCGGTGAACAAGAGTTCAAAAACAAAGGTGTCGCATACTGCCCGCACTGTGATGGGCCATTGTTTGAAGGCAAAGACGTTGCGGTAATCGGCGGCGGAAACTCTGGTATCGAAGCAGCGATTGATCTTGCAGGTATTGTCAATCACGTTACTGTACTAGAATTCGCGCCGGAACTGAAAGCAGACGAAGTCCTGCAAAAACGTCTCTACAGCCTGCCTAACGTTACTGTCGTGAAAAACGCACAAACAAAAGAAATCACAGGTGATCAGAGTGTTAACGGCATCACATATGTAGACCGCGAAACAGGCGAAGAAAAACACGTTGAACTTCAAGGTGTATTCGTCCAAATCGGTCTCGTGCCAAACACAGAATGGTTAGAAGGAACGGTTGAACGCAACCGCATGGGCGAAATTATTGTCGACAAACACGGCGCAACAAGCGTACCAGGCTTATTTGCTGCCGGCGACTGCACAGACAGTGCGTACAACCAAATTATTATTTCTATGGGATCAGGTGCAACTGCCGCCCTCGGCGCGTTTGATTACCTAATCCGTAACTAATATAAGAAATCCGCTATATTGCCAGATTGGCAGGATAGCGGATTTTTCTTTTTCTACAGAAAAAAACCGAACCAGGCACTACGGTAAAAGTGCTCGATTCGAGCGCTTCTTATAGTTCCTCACCATTCGTTTGAATGACATTTTTATACCACTCAAAGGAGTCTTTCTTATATCGTTTCATGGATCCGTTTCCTTCATTGTCACGATCAACATAGATCATGCCGTAGCGTTTTTTCATTTCGCCAGTTGTGAAGGAGACAATATCAATAATGCCCCACGGCGTGTAGCCAATTAAATCAACACCATCGTACGTGACCGCTTTTTTCAATGCTTCAATATGCGATTTTAAATATTGAATGCGTTCCGGATCATGAACCTTGCCGTCCTCCTCCAGCGTATCCACTGCGCCAAAGCCATTTTCAACGATGAATAACGGGATTTGGTATCGGTCATAAAAACGATTTAACGTATATCTCAACCCGGTTGGATCAATCGCCCATCCCCAGTCACTCGAAGTGATGTACGGATTTTCGACACCATTCGGCAAGCCGCCATTTACAATATCGCCAGTGTTATCATTTTTCACATCGCTTTTCACAGTTGTTGACATGTAATAGCTGAAGCCTAAGTAATCGACGGTTCCGTTTCTTAAAATCTCATCATCGCCGTCTTCGAATGTGATGTTGTAGCCTTCGCGTTCAAATTCCTTCAACGCGTAGCTTGGATAATAACCGCGAACCTGCACATCAGGGAAGAAATAGCGCTGCCTCATTTCTTCTTCAGCCAGCATCACATCTTCAGGATTGGAGGAGAAAGGATAAATCGGCACGTGTGATACCATGGCCCCAATCTGGAACTCTGGATTGATGTCTTTTCCTTTTGCCACTGCTAAGGCGCTCGCCACTAATTCATGGTGCGCCGTTTGATACATGACTTCCTTGGCGTTTTCGTTTTCGCCAACCACAACACCTGAATTCGTCCATAGGAACAGCGGATTGTTCACATCCATTTGGTTGTTAATCTCGTTAAATGTCATCCAGTACTTCACTTTATCTTTGTAACGGGTAAAGCAAGCCTCTGCGAAGTTGACGAAGAAGTCCACGACTTTCCGGTTTCTGAAGCCGCCATATTCTCTTGCCAGGTGCAGCGGCATTTCAAAGTGAGACAGGGTAATGACCGGCTCGATCCCATGCTTCAGCAATTCATCAAACACATCATCATAAAACTGCAAACCAGCTTCGTTCGGTTCAGCCTCATCGCCTTTCGGAAAAATCCGGCTCCAGCCGATGGACGTCCGCAGACATTTTAATCCCATTTCCGCAAACAAAGCGATATCTTCCTTGTATCTGTGATAGAAATCAATGGCTTCATGGTTTGGATAAAATTCGTTTTCTTCAATCGTGTCAGTGATTTTTCTCGGCACGCCGTGCGCACCCGCTGTCATCACATCGACGACACTCGGCCCTTTACCGCCTTGATTCCATCCGCCTTCAAATTGGTGGGCAGCTAAAGCACCGCCCCATAAAAAATCCTTTGGCATGTTTCCCATGTTTAATTCCTCCTCAGCTTACGACTGTAAATATTTTTTGATGTAATGCACTTTCCTCAATGTCTTCAATGAAAGCTTTATCAAACTCAACAAGCACTTCGCCTTTTTTGACGGTATCGCCTTCTTTTACCTTCAAGGAAAAAGGCGTGCCGTCAAATGTCACCGTATCCAGCCCGATGTGCGCAAGCAATTCGACGCCGGACGCTGAACGCAGGCCAATCGCATGCTTTGTAGGCGTAACCATGACAACCGTAATGACGCCGGGATGGTAGCATCGATTTCACGATATCCTTCGCTTTAGGGGTAGACCGCTTCAGCACCAATCGAAGTCTGGTAGCGCAGCGAGAAGCCCCAATCACATTCTCTTCCCCGCCTACGGCCTCTAAAATGTCTTTTGCTAGTCTCGTATAATCTCTCACTTTCCCCGACATTTCACCCACCCCTTCGTTTTGGTTACGCTTTCATTATAATTGTAACGGTATAATTTATCAATTCCGAAACAAAATATTTACGCACTAACTATCATTGTAAGCGGTTTATGCTATAATTTTGACAAGTGAAACTAAACGAATAAATGAGGAATGCGTATGTTAAAATACCAGCAAATCGCAACGGAAATTGAAACATATATAGAAGAACACCAGCTTCAGCAGGGAGACAAACTGCCAGTCCTAGAAACCCTCATGGCCCAGTTTGAAGTCAGCAAAAGCACCATCACAAAGTCCCTCGAGCTATTAGAGCAAAAAGGCGCGATCTTTCAGGTCAGAGGAAGCGGCATTTTCGTCAGAAAACATAAACGAAAAGGCTATATCAGCCTTCTGTCGAATCAGGGATTTAAAAAAGATCTCGAGGATTTCAACGTCACCTCAAAAGTCATCGAACTGGACGTGAGAAAGCCAACACCGGAAGCGGCGGAAAACCTGAACATCGGAATGGACGAGGACATCTACTATGTCAAAAGGGTCCGCTACATCAACGGCCAGACCCTTTGCTACGAAGAATCCTATTACACCAAATCCATCGTGACGTATTTAAACAACGAAATCGTCTCCCACTCCATCTTCCATTACATCCGGGAAGGACTGGGGTTGAAGATTGGTTTTTCTGATTTGTTTCTGCACGTGGGCCAGCTTAATGAGGAAGAAGCGGAATATTTGGGATTAGAGGCTGGACTGCCGAAGCTGTATATAGAAAGTATTTTTCACCTGACAAATGGGCAGCCGTTTGATTACTCGAAGATTTCGTATAATTATGAGCAGTCGCAGTTTGTGGTACAGGCTAATAGTTTTTTATTATAGGGCTCTTCACTACGGTAGGTGGTCGACATGTACAAAATTATCATTCCTGCCATACTAGCCATCTTTGCGCTCTGGATACTCTTACAGATTTCACTAGAGATGAGCATCGTTAAGAATCCAATGAACTACTTTATCGTATTCATTATCTTTTTCCTCTTTGTAAAGATGGTGAAAGAAAAACAATAATAGTTTGGGCGATGCAAACAGAAAAACATCCTTCCCTTAACAAACTCAGCCAGTCACATGCATTAATCTTGATGTTAATGATATATAGGTGCACATAAAAAGCTACTTCATTGTGAAGTAGCTCCCTTTATTAAAGGCCCATTTTGATCCATCTAGTTTTAGAAAAGCGAAGGACAATCGCATTTATGATAATAATTGAAACTAAATACAAAATAATAAATAAAACATCATTACTCCCAAGTGTCATGTTATCAGATTGCAGCACTCTTTCTATTCGGGGGTACATAGTGTTACCTGCCTCAAAAGGAGCAATGAAACCAAACGTTTTATTGCTTATAGCTACTAAGATAACAGAAGTCATCCAATAAACGATACTGACACCTATACTAATTAATATATTAGGACATAACACGCTTATAGTTCCGATAATTAGAATATACTGCAGTATAACTGCAGAAAATAAAAAAAGTAATAATGCAAAATGCGAAAAATCATGGTACATCAACGATATGATTAGCAGGCCTAGCGTTATAAATGCAAAACATTCTAAAAATAAAACAGCTATCTTTTTATAAAAGAAAGTATAGATGTTCTCTCCAATTAACTTGTAAAAGAGAATATTTTTGTTTGAATACTCTCTATTAATAAAGAAAGCTATAACAAATGAAAATAACATCAAACCAAACTGGGTCGCAACAGTATAGGAGCTAAAGAAAAACATTTCAGGTGTAACATTACTGACTTTATCGATTCCAACAAGTAAAAAATAACCCAGCAAAAATAAAAATACAAACATTGCTCCTAAAATAATGATAACTTTGTTGCTAATACTCTTTTTAAACTCTAATTTCATCTCAAGCCCCCACTGTTTTATTACTCATTTATATACACTTCAATTAATTTATCCACTGAATGATATTGTTGAATTTCTTGGTGATTAAATATATAATAATCCCCTTCTATCGCCTTTAAATCAGACAAATCATGTGTAATGTTGATGATAATCTTCTCGGGGTTCTCCTGAATATACTTGTTTAAGAAGCCATGAATCTCTATAACCGTTTTTTTGTCTAATGAATTCGTTATTTCATCTAAAACAATAATATTTTTATCCTCTAATAAGAAACTGAGCAATTTTAATTTTTGCTTTTGTCCATCACTCAAATTTTTGATCAGAACTTTTCCATCAATATTATCCAGATTAAGTAAATATGCGATTTTATCTATCATTTTTGCATCAAATTTTTTACTCAAAAAGTGTAATAAAAAGTCCTTAGAAACATCATTAGGTATATTCGACGAGCTGGATATTAAAGAAACATTTTGACGAATATCTCTGCCGATTCTTTTGCTATTATTCAACAAAAAGTCTTTAGCAAGCTGTGATTTACCGACTCCATTTTTTCCGACAACGTGATTAATTTTCCCGCTCGAAAAATGCAAGTCGGTGTCCTGAAGTAACGTTTTGCCTTTCACTTTTAAAGTGTAATTCGCTATATTCATATACATACTCCTAGGAAATATTTGCATAATAATAAAATGTTCTGCCTTGTGATTTGTTACTAATGTCTAAGCTTTTGAGGTACCTCTTTCGTTTCCGATCCGGAAGCGAAAGAAATGTTTTTAGATGGCTAATTTGGAGATCTTTTACTCTAGTTTACAATATATAATATCCAATGTACAACTGAATTCACTGCAAGGCCAATCCCTATAATTTGAATCGTAAGAACTAACCAATGATTTGTCTTAAAACGGCTATATTCATCTAAGCTCAGAAAAGCTAAAAGAATTTTGTAACCATCAGAATTCAATATTGGGATTAAGTTCCACAATAAAGTAGACGAGAAAAGCATAAATGCCATAGTTAATGCTTCACTGGAAAATGTAAATTGATTTATTAATTCTAATGTATTTATTAAAAGATAATTGATAAACAAGCCAAATAAATGAACGATTATCTTTTCATTTCTTGATAGCATGTAGGTTTCATTCAATTGGACATAAAAAGCAGGAAATACATAAAAATTCAGTTTGAATCCCACTTTATCAAAGTTTTTCCCGAAAAATTTTAAGGAATAAATATGTCCCAGTTCATGAAGCACTATATTCATTATAAAATAAATAACTATAATTATCCACATTTTCCAGCCGTAAAATACTGAGGACAATCCATTTTGCAATTTTATTAAATGAATATAATTTAATATGAACATGAGAGCCGTAAAGGATAAGAACAGATAAAAAAACTTTGGTGATACTTTCTCTTTATACATTTTAAAACGTAATAATTGTTTATCTGACAGAGAATTTAAACTATTTTTATAGTATTCTCCGCTTTTTTTGTCTTTTATAAATACGTTGTTTTGCACAAGCACTTCATATTTTTCATCTTCATACTTTAAAATTTTCATTATAGTATTTTTCCATATAAGGATAGAAGTAGTTTATTTTTTCTGCAGAGTTGAATAAGGAACCACAAACTCCACAAATAGAGGAAAATTCATAAGGAATGTCAAATTCCTCTATTTTGTTATTTTCTTTTAAAATATTCAAAAACCATTTGAATCCTTCTTTTCTAAGAATAAATAATAGCAAATTGGAATTTAACTTTTCCACGGTTCTTTCGAAACTTTGGTTATATTCTTCCCTTAGGGTTATTTTCGTTTCAAAAATAGCAGGGGAACAACATGGATAAATTTCTCCATCATGATGATATACAATGTCATATCCGGGACAATGTAAGGAATCTTCATCTTCAAGACTGTAAAATTTATGTATGTTTTCTTGCTTAATTCTAGTTTTAGCAGCGCCAACTGATATCATTGGAAATTTTGTTATCTTTACACCTAAGATTGAATCCCCCAATTCCTCTAAAATGTGGTTGGACATTTTGTCTTTGGTAACTGCCATATTAAGAGAAATATCGATATCAGGGTATTTCCTGCTATGTTCTAATATGTTTTTAATACTGGAAGACTTGACAAATGGAGCATGGTACTCATCATAACTTATAGTCAGTGCTATCACATTTAAAGAATTCATATCATGAAAGTACTCCTGGACCTTTTTCTTGCTCAAACCCCAAAATCCATTAGAGATCAACGTTATTTGTTTTTCATATGGTTTAATGATTTCCATTAGTTCTTTTAAAAATTTATAATCTAAAAAAACTTCCCCACCTGTAAAAGAAATCACTTGAATGGTTTTGTTTTTTGCAAATTCAGTTACTAACTCTCTTATGTATTCTTTTTCCATCCTGGTTGTTGAAGTTGGTGAACTAGAAAAACAACAATGGTCACAGGATGCATTACACCTTGAATCTAAATTGATTGATACTGTTTTATTATACATGAAATATCCCCCAACAAATGGTAAAGGAGAGTTAGACTCTCCTTTGTACCCCTCTAATTAATGACCACTTCCAAGAATCCAGCGATTTTCTTTTGATTTTACAAAATACCAAAGATCATTCACTTTTGCTAACTTTTGTGATTCATCTAATAGACCCTTAAATTCTAAGTTTTTCACAGTCTCATTGTTAGTGATTTCCTTTTTCATATTATCCCTCCTCCTTTTCTAATATAAACCAATTATTCTATATCATTCAATACATGTCAATATATTGTACCTAAAAAATCTGAAAAATGTCACTATTCTTGGTATATAAAGCCTATAGTCCTCTAGCCCCTCTAAGCTATACCGAATGAAAGGCCATAGTTTGATTTAAAGCTTCGTAATGAAAAGTAAAACATCAATATTGACTACACTAGTTAAGGGATATACAGATTTTAAGTGGAAGAAATGAGGCAAACAATCTTACCCTAAACCAACCTGTACTGAAAAGCTGTTTTAAGCTCTTGCTTACCCCATTTGGCACCTCTTTCTCTCGTTTTAATTGTCTCTAAAAGCAGTTATGCGGTACTATCATATAAAGGTCCAATGTTTAAAAATAATGTCATACTTTTAAATTCACCTTATCATGCACATGCTCATAAAGAGGGGTTTATTCTAAAAAGGGGATGGACGGTTTTGGAAAGCAAGTACCTAGATCTACTCGCACAAAAATACGATTGTGAAGAAAAAGTGGTAACAGAAATCATCAATTTGAAAGCGATATTGAACCTGCCAAAAGGCACCGAGCATTTTGTCAGTGATCTGCACGGAGAGTATCAGGCATTCCAGCACGTGTTGCGCAATGGTTCAGGACGAGTCAAAGAGAAGATACGCGACATCTTCAGCGGTGTCATTTACGATAGAGAAATTGATGAATTAGCAGCATTGGTCTATTATCCGGAAGACAAACTGAAATTAATCAAACATGACTTTGATGCGAAAGAAGCGTTAAACGAGTGGTATAAAGAAACGATTCATCGAATGATTAAGCTCGTTTCATATTGCTCCTCTAAGTATACCCGCTCCAAATTACGCAAAGCACTGCCTGCCCAATTTGCTTATATTACGGAGGAGCTGTTATACAAAACAGAACAAGCTGGCAACAAGGAGCAATATTACTCCGAAATCATTGATCAGATCATTGAACTTGGCCAAGCCGATAAGCTGATCACCGGCCTTGCTTACAGCGTTCAGCGATTGGTGGTCGACCATCTGCATGTGGTCGGCGATATTTATGACCGCGGCCCGCAGCCGGATAGAATTATGGAAGAACTGATCAACTATCATTCTGTCGATATTCAGTGGGGAAATCACGATGTCCTTTGGATCGGCGCCTATTCCGGTTCCAAAGTGTGCCTGGCCAATATTATCCGCATCTGTGCCCGCTACGACAACCTGGATATTATTGAGGACGTGTACGGCATCAACCTGAGACCGCTGCTGAACCTGGCCGAAAAATATTATGATGATAATCCAGCGTTCCGTCCAAAAGCAGACGAAAACAGGCCAGAGGATGAGATTAAGCAAATCACAAAAATCCATCAAGCGATTGCCATGATCCAATTCAAGCTTGAGAGCCCGATTATCAAGAGACGGCCGAACTTTAATATGGAAGAGCGGCTGTTATTAGAGAAAATAGACTATGACAAAAATGAAATCACGCTGAACGGAAAAACATATCAACTGGAAAACACCTGCTTTGCGACGATTAATCCGGAGCAGCCAGATCAGCTATTAGAAGAAGAAGCAGAAGTCATAGACAAGCTGCTATTCTCTGTCCAGCATTCCGAAAAGCTGGGCCGCCATATGAATTTTATGATGAAAAAAGGCAGCCTTTATTTAAAATATAACGGCAACCTGTTGATTCACGGCTGTATTCCAGTTGATGAAAACGGCAATATGGAAACGATGATGATTGAGGATAAACCGTATGCGGGCCGTGAGCTGCTCGATGTATTTGAACGATTCTTGCGGGAAGCCTTTGCCCACCCGGAAGAAACCGATGACCTGGCGACAGATATGGCTTGGTATTTATGGACAGGCGAATACTCCTCCCTCTTCGGAAAACGCGCCATGACGACATTTGAGCGCTATTTCATCAAAGAGAAGGAAACGCATAAAGAGAAGAAAAACCCGTATTATTATTTACGAGAAGACGAGGCAACCTGCCGAAACATCCTGGCAGAATTCGGCCTCAATCCAGATCACGGCCATATCATCAACGGCCATACACCTGTAAAAGAAATCGAAGGAGAAGACCCAATCAAAGCAAACGGAAAAATGATCGTCATCGACGGCGGCTTCTCCAAAGCCTACCAATCCACAACAGGCATCGCCGGCTACACGCTGCTATACAACTCCTACGGCATGCAGCTCGTCGCCCATAAACACTTCAATTCCAAGGCAGAAGTCCTAAGCACCGGAACCGACGTCTTAACGGTCAAACGATTAGTGGACAAAGAGCTTGAGCGGAAGAAAGTGAAGGAAACGAATGTGGGTGAGGAATTGTTGCAGGAAGTTGCGATTTTAGAGAGTTTGCGGGAGTATCGGTATATGAAGTGAGGGGTGTGGGGTTCAGGGATGGTGATATGCTGCTCCCCTAAAAGTAGATAGATGAATTTTAGAAAATCTGTTTGCCTTGGGGAGTTTTTTCATGGCTGGACAATTATACTACAAGGAAGAAATACTAATACTTATAGAATGTAATTGGGTAATGATTCGGAGAAAGAGGTTGCGAAATAATATGGTATTACACTGAAACAATTATCAATGGAGAACATGCACGATATAGCCGTTCTATATTCTCCCTCTATTATGGCACTCATTAGTAGACATAACCGTAAAAAAATGCACTCAAAAAAAGTCCATTCTATATAACTCTCGCTAGGGTGGACCTTTTTCAACATTCAAAGTACTAGATTTTTTCTAGTGAAAGAATAAGAAAAGACATAAGTTCTATTTTATCACTCTGTTATAGGTTAAGTTATTACGGTGTTTCATTATATACTGAATTTAAACACCCTTGACATTATGGGAATTTTTAAAACAGGTTAAAAGGAAGTTCTATAAGAACTCCCTAGTTTAATATTATTTGGTCAAAATCTAAAACCAAAAAATCTATTTTTATCTTCATTGTTTCTATCTAATTTTGCAACAATCATACCTTTCGACTCTAATTCTTGAAGGTCATCTAATAATAATTCATTTTTATTTATTGTTACAAAATATTGTCCGATCCTATTCTCTAACAGACTTGAATTGATATGTTTTAATAATGTACCTTTTACATGAGGATCAGGATTAGAATAAGATCCGTCATGAATTAAAATATTCAAACTACACTTATTTATACACCTGTATAAAAACCAAGTAAGATCAAATATATTTATCTTCATATGGAGTCTACCATGTGAACGTTCATCCGGTATAGAACAAGAAATTTTGATCCTTCCTGTAGTTGATTGTTTTGCGTTACTTATTCTATTATCATATTCAAAATCTAAAAATCCATGTTGGTTGTATGTAACATCCATTAGATTATTAAAAAGCTTCTTTAACTCACTAACTATAGCGCTATAAGATTGAAACTCATCATAATACATTGAATTAACTCTTAATATTTCATGTTGAAGTTCATTAATCTTATCAAAAATATGGTTTTTTTTATCGTAGTCACTAATTCTCAATCTTACTTCCGCTAACTCTATTTCTTTCCTTCTTTGTTCTTCCATCACAATGGAAATATCCTCAATGAAATTGTTACTCTTTAAAATTCTGGCACTTGATTCCAGTTGTTCTGTTAATCCTTGCTTTTTGATATTAAGTTTTTTTAAATCGGCTTGTATTTTAACAATTTTATCTTTAAAATAACTCCCTCTACTTTCTACCATGAAATTATAGAACTCTTGGACTTTATTATAATTCTGTTTTACTTCCTCTGGAAAAAAACCTACAATATCTTCATAGAATTTTTCTATATTTTCTAATTCTTTAATCTTAGTTACTTTTTTATTTAAATCATCTATATTTCTTTGATATTGTTTACAAATATGTTCATTTTCAAATATTTCATTTTGTATTTTATTAAGTTCACTTTTAATTTCTGAGTACCTATTTGTATCATTATTATATTTATTGGCAGTCTTAGTTTGATAGATAACTCTATTGTAATCCTCTATCTCATTTATTAATTCATCTTCCTTAACTTTTAAATCGCCAATGTTAATATTCATTGATTCAATCAATTTTATTTCACTATTTAATTTTTCAATCTTATCCCGAAAAACCTTTATGTTTTTTTCTGTATGAGTTGGTAAAGTAAAAAGATAGTTAAGTAATTTATATTGTTTTAACCCTCCCCTATTCGGTAAAACTATATCATTAAACCCTGTCTTTTCGTCTCTTATAATATACTCCCTTAACGCCGCAAAAGTTATATCCTCTTTCTCACCCTTTAAAATTTCCTTTTCAATAAATTTTTTATATACACTTATACTAACTTTTTTCCATTCCTCCAAATTAAAAGTTAAAGAAGTATCATGTAATGTATAACCATGTTTAGGAGAATTAAAAGATCTAGCAAGGAATACTTGATTTCCATCAATTTCCACATTCAAAACAATAAAAACGTTTTTATTGAGAAGAATTTCATTTGTCGTATAAAAATTTGATATAGTCTTCCCTAGTAAAAAGGAGATGCATTCAATCATCGTTGACTTACCTACACCATTAGTCTCTTCATGATCTTCTCTCTTTTCACCAAGTATTATATTTACTCCTACAGCATTAAATTTATACTCTTTCAAAATTTCTTGGGAATTGCAAACAAAAAGATTTTTTATAATCATAACAATCACTAACTCTCCGTTCTGCTAATCATATTTTGATTAAAAGAAACTTTACCTAATGAATATAAAAAAGTTAACGATAAATACAGTATCCGTTCAATATTCAAATTTATTATAATACCTTGACTCTTAGCATAATCAAGAAAAAGTTGATCAATATGTTTTTCCTTCTCTAACAGTTCATAAAGTATCTTTGATGAGTATAAAATATTTTCTTCCACAGCATTATATTTAGTTAATAAAAAATGATTCATTTCTGGCCTCTCCGCCTTTTCCTTTTTTAAAGGAGAATTATTCACTAGAGGAATAAGATCATTTCCAATTTGAATGTTTTTAAACTCATTTTCTAATAAAACATAAGAGTATTTGAGAATATTTTCAGCTGTTTCAATTTTAAGATCAATCATTCTTAACACTTCTTTTGTTATCATTAAAAATCTCACATTCATAAATGCACCAACATGTTAAAATCTTAATGTATTTTTTCGTTAAAGCCTTTGAATATGGTAAAACTGAATGACATTCTAGATAAATCTCATTAACAATTTTTACAAATATCTCATCTCCATTATTATATTGATTATGAAACTCTAGATATTTGTCTACTATCGTCTCAGCAATCAATTCCTTTTTATCAGCACTTACATACGAAGTGGAATCCATTATATGGTTTATCACACCAAAATACTCAGAATAACTATCGAATTTCCGTTTAAAAGTTTCCCCACTTTTCATATCATAAAATTTTTTATCTAAACCAATTTGATTATCAAAATTACTAGTAAATGTTTTATAACTTTCTCTATACTCATGAAAATCTATAATAAAGCTCTTAAACTCATCTTCATCAATTTTATCATCGTTATCTTCTATTTCTTTTTCAATAAGGCTCTCTAATCTATTAATCTTATAATTTAACTTCCCTTCCTGTAGTCTCCTTCCTCCTTGGTTGTTTTTTGACCAGTATTTATATTCGGTATTCCAAATGTAGTATGTTACTTCTGTCTCGCCATTATCTAAATTCACATCCACCGAAATAAATTCTGGAGTAGCATACTCATCCTTTATAATGGCTCCACTTACTAATTCTAAGAATGGATTTTCATTTGTATTTGCAGTAATATTAAATGAAGAATCATGTACATGTCCTGCCAAATATAGATCAATAAAGTAATCATCAAAATGTGCCTTTATTGATTCTCTTTCGGAAGATTCAATACAACCTAACGTATGGTGCCCAATAGCTATATTTAATACCTTGCCCTTATTTTTCTCTTTGTTCATCTTCCTTATTGCTTTATATAATTTCATCTGTGCAGTTAATAACGTTCCTTCTTCACCTTTTTTATCTGATAACAGACATGTATTTATTGATAAAACATTATACTTCTCCGATTGATACAAAAAATGCAAATCTTCTTCCGGATATTTAACACCCATAAAATCTTCATAAAAATCGAAAAATTTCCTTTGACCTTCCACTAATATATTTGTAGCTTTTTGATCTAGTTTATCCAACATTTCTGAGGGGTTAGGAGATTTCATAATACTATCAATCAAAAGTGTCCTCGTCATGTCTCTAGATATATCGTGATTTCCTGGCACTAAGTGTACGTTATTCTTACTTAATCCCATACTTTTAATAATTCCATTAAGATATTCTTTAACATCTTCGTTATACACATCACCTTTGTGTGCTATATCTCCAGTTAATAATAAAAAATCAAAATCTGACTCTCTTCTTAAAACTTCTATAAAATCTAATAATTTATCTCTCATTACAATAGTGTCATAATTTTGAAACTGAAAATGCAAATCAGAAATTTGTAAAAAACGTACCTTCAATACAAACATCCTCTCATAAGTATATTTATCCCCTATATATTTCTAGAAAACTTTTTATTCTATATCATCTTTACTCTTTAATATATTAAGACTCTTTCCACACCATCAAATAAATTATAACCTAAACATAACTCTTTACTCATTTTAGTATTGTATTTAAGTCAAACATTGCATTGGTTGCTGAAATATTATATTCATTGAATTATTCCATTAAATAGCTTTTAGTTGAACTTTAGTCTTTCTGTAATGGTGGAGATGCTCTTACTTATGATAAGGCTCCCCACGATTAATCCGAAAAGCCCGATAAATCTGCTCCACTAAAATAAGCCGCATCAACTGATGAGGAAATGTCATCTTCGAGAACGATAGCTTCTCGTCCGCTCGCTTCATCACCGTGTCACTCAATCCGAGTGATCCGCCGATGACGAAGGTGACTTTGCTTTTTCCATAAGTAGCCAGCTTATCTATTGTATCGGCTAGTTCTTCGGATGTTTTCATTTTTCCTTCGATGGCGAGGGCGATGACGTGGGCGTCGGGGCTGATTTTGGATAGGATGCGGTCGCCTTCTTTGTCTTTTATGATTTTCATGTCCTGGTCGCTTAGGTTTTCCGGCGCTTTTTCGTCCGGGAGTTCGATGATGTCGATTTTTGCGTAGGCCGAAAGTCGTTTGGTGTATTCTTCAATGCCTTGCTTGAGGTATTTTTCTTTTAGTTTTCCGATTGTCACAATATTGATATTCACAGGTCATCCCCACTTTAAAAACAAGTTATTCATATATGTTGTCCACAATTGTGGATATCTTTTCTGTATTTTGTGTAAGATCATTCGTTCCCCACTATATATACTGCGGGGTCTCCACATAATTCACAGGCTGTGGATAAACTGTTAGTATGTTCGATTTTTCTGATTTCGGGCGGCAGCTCGTGGTCGTCTATGTACATATCCAGCACCGTTTCGATGTGTTCTTCACAAGAATAATACGCTTGTTTCATGTTCAAATCCTCCGATGTTTTCTTCCATTTTTACAAATGTTCTCTTCTCAATATAACCTATTTATTCACATGTTAGTAGTGCTTCGGGCTGAGTTTTATCCACAATTCGACAAACAAGCTGTTGATGACTCTATTTCGCTCGTGTGTTAGTTTGGATGTAACCGATGTGTGGGGAGGTCTGCATTTGCGCTTTAGATGGGTTTGGCTTTTTGTGATTATGTTGCTGCTTGCTGAGTGTCAGCCATCTTATTGGGTGTTGGAGAAGGATCGAATCGGTGAAGGCAGTCCAGACTTAGAAATATACGCTAATTATCTCCAAATGCATGATGACGTGAAAGGATATCAAGTCTTCACCATATCAGAAGGCAAAAAAATGGTCGTCGTGTCTCTCGGAAGCAGCGAGAAAGATAAGAAGCTTGAAGTGTCGGACGTCAAATTCTCATCTAAAGAAACGATTGTAACTGTGGAGCGAAAACCTGCTCCTACGGCAAATGAGAAAAACCCTTTTATTTTGATTGGACTGGACAAAATTGAAGGGGATTTAATTGTTCAAGACGAAACAGGAGATCGCTTTGAAGAAACGGATTACCAGCAATAAAGCCGGCGTTCTGAGAACGTCCGGCTTTTTCTTTTACTTCAATGTCCCATGCGGGTCGATGACGAATTTTTTGGCTGCGCCTTTGTCGAAGTCGCTGTAGCCTTTTGGCGCGTCGTCCAGAGAAATAACGGTGGCATTGACGGCTTTTGCGATCTGCGCTCTGCCGCTCAGGATCGCTTTCATCAAATTGCGGTTGTATGTCATGGCGGGCGTTTGTCCGGTGACGAAGGTGTGGGCTTTGGCCCAGCCGAGTCCGAAGCGGATTTTTAATGAGCCTGTTTTGGCGTCCGCATCCTTTGCACCGGGATCTTCGGTCACGTATAAGCCTGGAATGCCAAGGCTGCCTCCGACCTGGGTGACGTCCATGATTGAGTTCAGCACGGCGGCTGGCGCTTCTCCTTGATTGCCGTGCCCAGATGCTTCAAAGCCGACACAGTCCACTGCAGCATCAACGGTTGGTTCACCTAGTATTTGTTCAATTTGCTCGCCGAGGCGGTCGTGTTTTTGCACGTTGACCGTTTCACAGCCGAAGCTTCTGGCCTGTGCCAGCCTGTCTTCGTTCAGATCGCCGACAATCACGGTAGAGGCGCCTAGGAGCTGAGCGGAGTGTGCAGCTGCCAAGCCGACAGGACCCGCTCCAGCGATATAAACGGTTGAACCTGTTTGCACGCCCGCTGTATAAGCTCCATGGAAGCCGGTCGGAAAAATGTCGGACAGCATGGTCAAATCGAGAATCTTTTCTAGCGCCTGTTCTTTATCAGGGAATACCAAAAGCTGAAAATCAGCGTATGGCACCATGACATATTCAGACTGGCCGCCGACCCAGCCGCCCATATCGACGTAGCCGTAAGCCGATCCCGGCCGGTCCGGATTGACATTCAGGCACACATGCGTTTTCTGCGTTTTGCACATCACACAGCGTCCGCAGGCAATATTGAAAGGAACGGATACGATATCTCCTTTTTTGATAAATTCAACATCACGCCCCGTTTCAATGACTTCTCCCGTAATTTCATGCCCGAGCACCAAGCCTTCTGGCGCCGTTGTGCGGCCTCTGACCATATGCTGGTCGCTTCCGCAAATGTTGGTTGTAATGACTTTGAGAATAACCCCATGCTCACATTTTCGATTCACATTCGCCTTCGGGACGCCGGGCCCGTCCCTCAAGATTAACTCCGGATAACCGATATCCTCCACCGCTACAGTCCCTTTGCCTTTGTACACAACCGCTTTGTTTCCTGTCAACGCCATTCCTCCCATTCATGTGTTTGGACTCTCCGTCCTTGAACATGACTTCGGTTCGGCATGACTCTTTCCCTTTTTCACGACTGTTTTTTCTGTATTCTTACAACAACAAATATGCCAAGAAAGCATCCAATAATGGTTCCGCCGATGTCTAAGAAGTCGACTTTACATCCATTTAACAAGAACACAGTAATGGCCGAAACCAGGCAGATCATAACTGCCAGAAGAATAACCCGATTTGTCTGCATGTAATTCCTCCTTTGGATTCGTTTCTAAACCATACCCAAAATCCTCTGCAAACTTCGGTTCAACAAAAAAAGAGACTTCACACCAGTCTCTTCATAAACAGAGATCACTCAAAAAATTTCCTGAGAAATAATGTGGCAACACTCGTTACTAACGCAATTGCCGTATACATAACAACCCAAAATATGAATGAGCTATTCCCCGAAGCTAACGTAACTAACAATATCAAGCTCGTGATAAGAACGATGAGCGGTGCCACCCAAAATCTTTTAAATAAAAAATGACCCGCTATACCAAATACACCTGCGACGATCGGAAAACCAAAAACGATAAATAAAACGGCGATGGCTCCCATACTACCCTCCTTGCCTTAAAACCTCTTCATCACCTCAACATCATACAGCTTCAAATGACTCTTCGGCGTCACGACATCCTTTACCTTCCCAATCTCTTTTTCTTTCATTTTCTTTCCGGTTTTCAGGCTGTACTGTTCAATGTAGGCAGGCTTGTGATACGTGTATGTGAAGAAATAGAGGCTGCTGCCTTTTTGGGTGATTTCTTTGAATTCGGCTTTCATTTTGTCCGGGGAAAGGGTGAAGACGATGCTTGTTTTTCCTGTCTTGGCATCGATTTTGTGTACCTTTCCGAAGCCGTCAATGAAATACAGGTTCCCGTCATAAGGGAAAAAGCTGTTTTTAAAGCTGAAGGGCATGGAGCTGTATATCGTTTGTTCGTCGTTTTTGTATTCGGCGATATCGTGCAGCTCTACTTCGCCGCTTTTTTTGTTGATCTTGACCATTTGATAGAGATCGTGGGCTTTTTGGCCGCGAACCATAACATACACAGCTTGGTCGTCCACGGCAAGTTGGGATTCGACTGAGGCTCCTTCCCGGTACTGCCATTCCGTTATGCTGAGATAGGTAAGCTTCTTCTGATCTGCTTGAATCTGAAGGAGCTGATAGCCTTTTCCGTCATCTGTCGGGACGAGTGCGTAAATGGCGCCATCATGGAAACCGGAGGCTCGGATGTAGTAGGGGATGACGTCTTTTTTCCACTCTCCGTCCATTTGGCGGTACAGCTCTGAGCGGTATCCGTCTCCCTTTTTGTCGTAGCCGGAGTTGTATAAGGTGTAAAAGCCGTCCGTGTTTTGCAGAAAGCCCGCGCTGTCGCCTGTGTGCTGATAGGTTCTTTTATGGGAGCGCAGGCCGTTTTTGATCGTATAAATCGTGTTTTTGTCCTCCAGCATCACGCTGTCACCGTGAACCTTTGCTGAGCCCAGCTCAAGGCCCTTCATCTGAAAGGAAGACAGCGTCCCGTCATGGCTGATAAACAGGGCGTAGCTTTTCCCGCCGCCAAATGCATCTTGATCCGCAGAGGATGAGAAATACAGCAGGACTTCTTTGTCATCCAGGAAATCGGGATTTCTGAGATCCTGCTGACTCACGGTTTTATGGCTTTTGAGAGGAGAAATGAAGACAAATAGTGCGATTCCTGCGAGAATCAGCATGGCGATGGTAATCATCCACTTTTTCATAGCCTTCTCCTTAGTAAATGGTCATAATGGTTGTCGTATAAGAAGAACTAGTGATGTCGCGCGGATACACGCCTAAGCCTCCGTTGCTGTCTATATCAATCCCTGCTTTCAGCAAAAAGGCAGACCATAGGAGCTTTGAACAGTTTTTGGCGCCGTCATGGCCGGTATTTCTGTTATTGACGAAGTTAAATGAGTATGGGTCGCCGACTTTTGATACCGCCCAGTCGGCAGCAGCTGTTTTTTGAGATGAGGATACGCTGACGGTTTGCACAATGGAGTTGTCTTCCACGTCTCTGGCATTATACGCGATCTGCCTGACGCCGTCGCTCGGGACAGATTCAACAATTTTGTCAGCGGCGGAGTACATGCCGACATGGCCGTGATTGTAGTAGGCTGTGTAGGAGTTCGTGTAATAGATATTGCCTTTCGCGCTTGTCGGGAGTTTTTTCGTGCCGGACGAGCCGCCCATGATAGACATGCCGCTTTCCTTGGCGAGCCGGTCCCCCTCTGCTTTATCAGCCGTGATCTCCTTATAGAACTGTTTTAGGATAACGTCCTGCTTTACGTGCTGCTGTTTGGCAATCTGGCTGGCAGATTTCATGATTTCTTCCGGTGTCGTGCCTGGCTGCAGTGCGGCGATTTCTTCAGCATAATTTGTGGTCTTTACGGCTTTGGCGGGAGTAACAAACAGGCCGCCGCACATTGTGAGCGCTACCAAAAACATCGACACTCGTTTCTTCAACTTCATTACATCTCCTCTTTTCTTGTGAGTGTAGGAAAGGTAATTTCCTCACCCACATTATATTAGGAAAATAAGGAAAGTAACTAGGTTATTTACAGAATTTTTAGAAATCGTTTACAGAAAAAGGCCTTTATCAGGCCCTTTTCGTTAAAGCTTCTTGCTCATCACTACGTCTGTTTCTTGAAATCCGGTTTGCTCATATAGCTTTCGAGCCGTCTGATTATGGGCAAAGACATGAAGGGACAGCTTGCGGATTCCCATACTGCGTGCCGCTTGATCTAATGCCGCCAATGCTTGCTTTGCGTAGCCCTTTCCCCGATACGGTTCATATAACCCGAAATCATAAATAAACGCTTCCTGCTGCGGATGCTCCGGTTCAGCATGTATCCAGAGCCAGCCAACGATATCCTTTTCATTCAGCTTGAGGCTCCACAAATGGTGATGGGGTGTTTCGAGCCCTCTCGGAAGCAGATCAGTAAACACCTGCTTAGACAAAAGCTGGGCATCTTCAGGCAGCCATGTTCCCGCTTTTACCTTTTCTTCCGCGTAATGCTTTGTTGTGTACGTGAGATAAGACCGAAATTCTTCTGTCTGCATAGGGGTTAGCATAATTGTCATATCATCTCTCCTTCATATATTGACTAGAGGATTTTACATAAAATAGAAAGAGGTGTTACTATCAGAATAAGCAACTGAGATTGATAAGTCACTAGAGAAAGGAGTTTCACATGAATAAGATCGCACCCGCAGAAATCGCTAGCATGCTCAACGATTGGTACCTTGCCATCAAGAAACATGAAGTTGAAGAATCCTCCCGTTTATTTGAAGAAGTGAAGCCTTTATTGGATGACATGGAAGAGGATCAGGAGGTGCTTGCCTACTTCTCCTTATTGGAACTGCGCCACAAGGTTTTGCTTCACGAGGCGAGAGGACAGGGCTTTCAGCATGAGGAGCCTTCTCATATGAATGCTACGTCTGACATGCTGAAATATTACTTTTTTCTGTTTGAAGGCATGTATGAGGCCTATAAAAATAATTATGACATTGCCATTGGGCTGTATAAAGATGCAGAGCAGTATCTCGACAACATTCCCGATCCGATTGAAAAAGCCGAATTTCACCTGAAGGTCGGTAAGCTCTATTATAAGCTGGGACAAAATATTGTGTCCCTCAATCATACACGGCAAGCAGTCAAAACATTCAGAGAAGAGACAGATTATAAAAAGAAGCTGGCTTCAGCCCTGATTACCATGTCAGGCAATTTTACAGAGATGAGCCAGTTTGAAGAAGCTGAGGCTTATTTGGACGAAGCAATTCGGATCACGAGTGAATTAGAGGATCATTTTTTTGAAGCCCAGCTTTTGCATAACTTCGGCCTTCTACATGCGCAAAGCGGCAAATCAGAAGAAGCGGTTTCGAAATTAGAGGAGGCTCTACAGAACGATGAGTATGCCCGCTCCGCCTATTATTATCATTCTGCCTACTTGCTGATACGAGAGCTGTTTAAGATCAAAAAGAAAGAACAGGCCTTATCTTATTACCAAGACGTGAAGGAAAAATTGACTGCTGAGCCGAATAGAATATGTGAGGCAAAAATAGACATTTTATATGCCATTTATGCAGAAGGGGGTCATGCGGAAACGTTTCACTTATGCAAACAACATATGGATGACTTGTTGTCCGAGAAAGAGTATGACAGTGTAAGAGAACTTTCCATTTTGGCTGGCGAACGGTATAGGGAACTTGAGCTTTACAAAGAAGCTGCCCACTTTTTTTATGAAGCATTACAGATTGAAGAACTGATTAAACGAACGGAGGTTATATAAATGAAAAGATTTCTGATTGGCGCAGGCGTCGCAGCGGTGATTTTATCAGGTTGGTTTATTGCGGACCATCAAACCCACTCACAGGAAATGAAAGTCGCTGAGAAAATGATTGGATAAATGAAAAACCCCCGCGGGATGCGGGGGTTCAATTTAACGAAAGAATCCTAAAACGGTTTGTAGTTTTAGGATTCTTTCATCTTTTCAGCGTGATTGAAAACCCTTGAAGTCTAGGAAGAACGAGCATTGGAGCGCAGCGAATGTTTGGAATTCGTGAGCACCGAAGCGCAGGCCTGACAACGAATGCGAGGGTTTGTCGACACGCTGAAACCCCCGCGGGTGCGGGGGTTTTCTTATTACAGCAGCTTCTTCCCTAACAGGGATTCTACGAGCTCTACTGCTGTTTTGCCCGTTTTGTTTTTGTGATCAAGGATCGGGTTAACCTCAACGAATTCGGCTGAGGTAATGATGCCTGCGTCATACAGCATTTCCATAGCCAAATGGCTCTCCCGGTAGCTGATGCCGCCGACGACAGGGGTTCCGACACCCGGTGCGTCGTTCGGATCAAGTCCGTCCAGATCAAGGCTCAGATGGACGCCATCACATGCTGATAAATAATCAAGGGTTTCTTCAATGACCTTTGTCATGCCAAGACGATCGATTTCGTGCATTGTGTACACCTTCATGCCGCTTTCCTTAATGTACTTGCGCTCCCCTTCATCAAGTGACCGGGCGCCAATGATGACGACGTTTTCCGGTTTGATTTTAGGCGCGTAGCCTTCAAGGTTAACCAGTGACTCGTGGCCAATGCCTAGGCTGACCGCGAGCGGCATGCCGTGAATATTGCCCGATGGTGAAGTTTCAAGTGTATTCAAATCGCCGTGCGCGTCATACCAGATGACGCCGAGATTATCGTAATGCTTCGCTGTGCCTGCAAGCGTGCCGATCGCAATACTGTGGTCACCGCCCAGGACAAGCGGGAATTTTTTCTCTTCAATGACTTTGTTGACCTTTTGCGCGAGTTTTTCATTTCCCGCCAAAACGGAATTCAGGTTTTTCAGTTCCTCGTCATTTTTGATTTTTTCGCGATTGATCGGAATGTCACCGAGATCTTCAACCGTATACCCCATGTCTGACAGCCTCTCGATCAGATGAGCGTACCGGATGGCACTCGGGCCCATATCCACTCCGCGTCGTGCTTGTCCTAAATCCATTGGCATTCCAATAACCGAAATCGTTTTATCCATCTGTGATTCCACCTCAACATTTAAGATAATGTCCTATGCGGGTTATAACAAAGATGACTTGCGGACAACGTTTTTAAAGCTCTAGCTGACGATTTGCCTGCTGGCGTTTTTTAATGACGACATGATAAATGATGTAGCAAATGATCATAAACGGTACGCCGCAATACAGCGCGATACGCTGCTCCGGATCAAATGCAAGACTGATGAGCACGACCGTATTTAACGTTAGGCCGATCAGCGGAAGCACCGGGTACAGCGGTGTTTTAAATTTCAAATCTTCTATCTTCCCGCCCTCACGGATATATTTGCGTCTGAACATGATTTGGGAAAGCGAGATCGTAATCCAGCCGACCTGCGCGCTCATGCCCGCCAAAGATAACAGTACCATATATACGGTTTCAGCCTGCGCAAACTTTGTCAGAAGTGATAGGCAGGCCACAGCCATCGTTACGATTAACGAGTACATCGGTACACCGCGCTGATTTGTTTTGCCAAGCGCTTTGAAGGCTTGTCCTTCATTCGCCATCGCGTACAGAATACGTGTTGATGCGTATAAACCTGAGTTCGCAACAGATAACAGTGCGATTAAAATAACAAAGTTCATGATATCAGCTGCATATGGGATTCCGATTTGCTCAAATACGGCAACAAATGGACTTTCCACGACACCCGCCTGTTTCCACGGAATCATGCCGGCAATGACAATGATTGAAAGCACAAAGAACACAAGCGTTCTCCATACTGTCTGTTTGATGGACCGCGGAATCGTTTTTTCAGGGTCTTCACTTTCTCCGGCTGCAACCCCGATCAGCTCAGTCCCCTGAAACGCAAAGTTCACAGTAATCATCGTAATCAGCATTGCCTTTATGCCGTTCGGAAATAACCCGTCTTCATAAAAATGTGTCAAAAACGGCGCCTGCTCTCCGCCCTTCAGATCAATCAGGCCAAACATGGCAGCTCCGCCGAGAATAATAAATAAAAGGATAATCAAAATTTTAATGCCTGAGAACCAGAATTCAGATTCCGCAAAGGCTTTTGTGGTGATCGCATTTAAAATAAACATCAGTGCCGCAAAGACCAGACACCAGATCCACACGTCTATATGCGGAAACCAGCGTTGCATCAGCTGCCCCGCTGATAAAAATTCAATGGCGCATGTAACCGCCCAGCCGAGCCAGTACAGCCAGCCGAACGCAAACCCGAAGGCCGGGCTGATAAATTTCGTGGCATAGGTCTGGAAGGACCCCGACACAGGAAAGGCGACTGCCAGCTCTCCTAAGCAGAGCATGGTCAAAAACATGATAAAGCCGCCCACTAAATAGGACAGAACCGCGCCGAGCGGTCCCGCTTGGTTAATGGTAAACCCGGTTCCAAGGAAGAAACCGGTTCCGATCACTCCGCCCAATGAAATCATGAACAAATGGCGTGATTTCATTGTCCGCTGGAGCTGATTTCCGTTATCTTGGTTTGTATTCACATTCTGCACCCCTTCAGCAACTTGTATTGGATCTAAGCTGGAACATCTGCATGGTGCTATCCCAGTTTGCTGTCCAAAGAGTCTCTATCTATTTAATATAAAATTCACTTCTTCTCATAAAGATACATTATACTAAAATACTGTAGCTGAGCAAATAGGGAGTGCTGATTTTTCTGTTGTAAATTTATACAAACGAAGTGAATATCCCGCCATGGTGCGGATTTATGCGTTTCGCAGCACGTGCTTAATTTTCTCTATCGCCCAATCCAAGTCCTCTTTGGAAATGATTAATGGCGGTGCAAAACGAATGACTGTATCATGCGTTTCCTTGCATAAAAGTCCCTCTTCCTTCAAACGCTCACAATACGGACGTGCCGCTTCAGTCAATTCCACACCGATAAACAGCCCTCTGCCGCGGACTTCTTTAATGACAGGGCTGTCAATACTCTCAAGCTCGCTTTTAAAGTATTCACCAAGTTCAAGAGAACGATCCGCCAGCTTTTCATCCTCCAGCACTTCTAATGAAGCGATAGACACTGCACATGCAAGCGGGTTTCCACCAAATGTTGAGCCGTGTGAGCCAGGGTTAAACACGCCTAGGATCTCGCGGTCCGCCGCAATGCAAGAGATCGGGAACACACCGCCGCCAAGCGCTTTGCCCAAGATATACATATCCGGAACAATGCCGTCCCAGTCACAGGCAAACGTCTTGCCTGTACGTCCGAGACCCGTCTGAATTTCATCCGCAATAAACAAGACATTCTCTTCCTTACAAATCGCCGCCGCTTCCTGTAAAAATCCTTCAGGCGGAATCACAATGCCCGCTTCGCCTTGAATCGGTTCAAACAAGAATGCCGCTGTATTCGGCGTAATGGCCTGTCGAAGCGCTTCCACATCGCCGTAAGGAATGAGTTTGATTCCTGGAAGCATCGGGCCGAATCCTCGTTTATATTCCTCTTCAGAAGAAAGAGATACCGCCAGCATCGTGCGGCCGTGGAAGTTCCCGACACATGCGATAATTTCCGCTTGATTGTCAGCTACGCCCTTCACTTCATACGCCCAGCGTCTCGCCGCTTTCACCGCGGATTCAACCGCTTCGGCTCCTGTATTCATCGGCAGAATCATCTCTTTGCCTGTCAGTTTAGCTGTTTTTTCGTAAAACGGCCCAAGCTGATCGTTATGAAACGCGCGTGACGTGAGGGTGATTTTATCAGCCTGATCCTTTAATGCCTGAATGATTTTCGGGTGTCTGTGCCCCTGGTTTACCGCAGAGTAAGCACTCAGCATATCCATATATTCATTGCCTTCCGGGTCCTTTACCCAAGCACCCAGCGCTTCAGAAATAACAATCGGGAGCGGGTGATAATTGTTGGCTCCGTAATGAGACGTCTGATCAATAATTTCTTTGGATTTAGATAAAGCTGTCATATTTGAATTCCCCCTTGTTTTCTGTTTCAACATGTTATCCTGCTTTCCCTTTATATAAATGCAAGTTCTGTGCCAAATCAAGAATTCGTGTGTTTTCTACAATTTTCGAGGACAAGGTGCAAAAACATTCTGATATTTCGAGCGAAAATTTCAGCAAGTGCAAAATTCTTTTGCATATCCTCTCCGTTTTTTTATAAAATAGAAGCAATATTAAGAAAATAATTGAGGGAGGTTCATACAGTGGTCAAAGACAGCGAATTCCTCACATTGGTTTTTCAGAGTATTTTAGATGAAATCGATGTTGGCCTGCACGTGGTAGACGAGCATGGAAACACAATCGTTTATAACAATAAAATGATGCAGATTGAAGATATGGAGAAGCATGACGTCTTGAATAAAAACCTGATGGATGTGTTTATGTTTTCAAAGCAGCAGGACAGCACACTGGTACAGGCTCTTCAGGAAGGCAAGACGATTAAAAACGTCAAACAGAGCTATTTCAATAATAAAGGCCAGGAAATTACGACGATCAATCATACATATCCCATCGTCCAAGACGGCAAAATCAGGGGCGCCGTTGAAATTGCCAAGGATGTGACAAAGCTGGAACGGCTGATCAGGGAGAATATGAACAAAAAAGGCAGCACAACCTATACGTTTGACAGTATTCTCGGCACCAGTCCGGCCATTCAAGACGTCATCGAAAACGCCAAGCGGGCAACCCGTACGTCATCATCTGTCCTTCTAGCAGGCGAAACCGGCACGGGAAAAGAACTGTTCGCGCAAAGTATCCATAATGGAAGCGATCGTTCTGGCGGCCCGTTTATTTCGCAAAACTGCGCGGCACTGCCAGACAGCCTTGTGGAAAGCATTTTGTTTGGGACGAAAAAAGGCGCGTTTACCGGCGCTGTCGACCAGCCCGGCCTGTTTGAACAAGCCCACGGCGGCACACTGCTGTTAGATGAAATCAACTCGCTGAATCTCAGCCTTCAGGCGAAGCTGCTGCGCGCCCTTCAAGAACGGAAAATCAGGCGCATCGGTTCAACAAAGGATACACCGATTGACGTACGTATTATTGCCACGATGAATGAAGACCCAATTGATGCAATTGCAGGCGAACGAATGCGGAAGGACTTGTATTACAGGCTGAGTGTCGTCACACTGATCATCCCGCCGCTTCGGGAACGAAAAGAAGACATTTTGCTTCTCGCGTCGGAGTTCATCCAGAAAAACAACCATCTGTTCCAAATGAATGTTGAACACATCAGCGATGACGTGAAGCAATTTTTCCTTTCTTATGACTGGCCGGGAAATATTCGCGAGCTTGAGCATATGATCGAAGGCGCAATGAATTTCATGACGGACGAGCAAACGATTACGGCTTCCCATCTGCCCTATCAATACCGCATGAAAATCAAGCCGGCTGACATCCCAGAGCCGGAAACACCAAGACACCAGCCAGCCGCGGACTTAAAAGAAAAAATGGAAAGCTTCGAAAAATATGTGATAGAGAACGTGTTAAGAAAACACGGCCATAACATCTCGAAAGCTGCTCAGGAGCTTGGCATCAGCAGACAAAGCCTCCAATATCGGCTGAAGAAATTTTCTCACTCGTCTAACGAATAATCCGGAGCAGGAAGCCTGATCAGAAAAACAGTGCCTCTGCCGATTTCACTTTTCACTTCAATCGTCCCATTGTGATTGTCGATAATCGATTTCGTTATGGCAAGGCCTAATCCCGAACCTCCATATTTCCGGGAGCGGGATGGGTCTGCCTTGTAAAACCGGTCAAACACTAAAAAACGTCACTTCTTATGCATTGAAGAAAGAAAATGGCACCTATGTGTATCACAGCCAGCAACCACACGGTACAAACCATTAAAGTCCATGCAAATAACGGAAGTATTTGCAGCTAACTGCCATTTGCTGTTTCACGTGTAACATCCATCTTGTATTTTTCTTCATATTCGATATATCCTTTTTCAACTGAACGGGCGTGACCCCTGTTCAGTTTTTTTTGCATATCAAAACAGCCTGGCAACGATGCCAGACTGCTTTTATTAACTGCCTAATTGGTCTGCGGAGGACAGCTTGATATCAACAGATTTTTCTTTTCCGCCGCGATAAAACTTCACCTTCACCCGGTCACCGACTTTTTTCTGATAAAGCCGTTTTCGCAGGTCAACAATATCATTTACTTTGTATCCGTCAAATTCCGTGATGACATCCAGTTCCTTCAGCCCCGCTTTTCCGGCAGGTGAAAAGGCGTCTACACCCATCACAACCGCTCCATTGGTGACGTTCTTAGGAAGCTTTAATGTTTCATCCCAATGATAGCTTGCGATGTCACTTAGCGATTTCATCTCAATGCCAAGGAACGGGCGTTTGACCTTTCCGTATCTCTCTAAATCCTCTATCACAGGGATCACGAGCTTAGACGGAATGGACAGGCCAATCCCTTCAACCGCTGACTCGGCAATTTTCATTGAATTGATGCCAATGACCTTCCCATCCATATTTAACAAAGCGCCGCCGCTGTTCCCAGGGTTAATGGCCGCATCTGTTTGCAGGACTTCAGCGTTCCAGTCAGGCTGTCCATCACCGTTTGAATCTACTGGGATCGCCCTCTCCGTACCCGAGATGACGCCTTGTGTGACAGAGCCTGCAAACTCAAGGCCTAACGGGTTCCCGATCGCAATAACCGGCTCCCCAGACTTCACTTTATCTGAATTTCCGAAATCAGCGACTGCTTTAATCTTATCGCTTTTCACCCGTAAAACGGCAAGGTCCATCAGCTGGTCGCTGCCGACAAGATCAGCTGATACACGTGAGCCGTCTTTCAAGCTGATTTCAATTTGGGAAGCGCCTTCGATGACATGATGGTTGGTCACGACATAAGCGGAATGGTCATTTTTCTTATAGATGACGCCAGAGCCGCTCCCAGCCTCGCCGCTCTCTCCCCAAATATCTGATTTTTGGATGTTCACAACACCGACAACGGCGGGCGACATATTGCTGACAATCTTGGTGACGGCATTGTTGACACTGACATTCACCGTCCTGATTGATTCCCGGCCATTGTTGTTTTGCTGCTGATCTAAGGCGCCTGTATCCAGCCCTTCATTTGAAAGGTACGGCATGATAAACGCCATTAATACGGCACCGACAATCACGCCAATCAGACTCGAAAGAAAATATCCTTTTTTGCTTCTCTTTGGCTGTTCAGGAGTAGTATGTTCTTCCTCACGTTCGTAATCCACCATATTCCATCCTTTCCAAGAACGTTAATATGGTTATATTGTGGGTTAGAAACTCCTAGAATAGTCATGATTTACATAGAAAAATTATACAGCGCAAAGCGGAGTGGCCTTCTTCGGATCGGTGTCGTATAAGTCAAATGTCTCACCCGTCACAAATCCTTTAGAAGCCAATGTCTGCTGCACAGACATTCTTGCCAGCTCCTTCATGTTGTTGTCCTGGCTCAAATGCGCCAGGTAAATACGAGACGTCTCATCGCCAATGACATCCGTCATCGCCAAGGCAGCATCTTCATTTGACACGTGCCCGACGTCACTTAAAATCCGCCGCTTAATGCTCCATGGGTATCTTCCCATTTGCAGCATACCGACATCGTGATTGCTTTCAAACACAAATACATTCGCTGAACGGATAATGCCTTTCATCCGGTCGCTGACATATCCCGTATCTGTCATTAACGCGAGCTTTCGGCCGCTATAATGGAATACATAAAACATCGGTTCCGCCGCATCGTGGGAAACGCCAAACGATTCAACATCAAGTCCGCCGAACGACTTCACCGTCTCCATTGGAAATACAAACTTTTGATCGGTGTCAATTTTGCCGATTTGATTCTCCATCGCTTTCCAAGTCTTCTCATTCGCATAGATCGGAAGCTTGTACTTTCTGGCGACGACACCAAGGCCCTTAATATGGTCACTATGCTCATGCGTCACAAAAATGCCGTCTACATCATCCAGCTTACGCCCGATCTGCGCCATCAGCCCATCCATGGCTTTTCCGCTCAAACCGGCGTCCACTAAAAATGCGTGATCCTCTGTTTCGAGGTAAAACGCATTTCCCGTACTCCCGCTCGCAAGTACGCTAAATTGCAAGCTCATGTTTGTCTCACTCCATTATTTTCATTGATCTGTATCTAAAATCGTACTCTCCAAAGCATTCACAGTAAAATACTCTTGTACTGTCTTTTTCTCACCGTTCACTTTTTTCTCGTACTCGACCGTAATTCTCCATACCGGCGCCAGCACCTGCGTACTTGTCAGCGGATATTGTGCTACATAGCCGAATTTACAGCTCTTCACAGTGCTGTATTCTTTTAATTGATTTTGATAGTACAATAGCTCAACCGCATCCATTTCAGTAATTAAGCTTTCTTTCTGGATTTGCTTGAAGGTCTCAAGCGTAGTCTGGTCGTATGACACAACCTCGTTTTTACCGTTTAAGTGCAGCACCACTTGCCCGATCATATTAGAGGGATTGTCGGTCTTTTGGTAAATATAATGACCTTCGTACGTTTGGAAGAAAATAATTTCTTTCTTCGATTTATCAACCTTCCAAAGCTTATATTTTTCGCCATCTTGAATTTTCGAAGAAACAAGTGCCTGAGCATCGTCCTCGATATCCTTCTTTGATAGTGCGATTGGATTTGCAAACTTCATTTTCAGGCTCGTTACTTTATGATCATCACTAGGCATGTCCATCAAAGGCTTTTGATCCTTCAGCGCCTCAATTTCCTCCTTGGAGAAAGACTTTTGATTTGCCGTGATCCGATAGCCTTCTGTTGCTTCCTTATTCAAGCCTTCATACGTGATATGATCGGCCTTCATGTCATGCTCGACATCATTTTTAATGACTTCATATTCTTTGCCGGTAGCCTGCCATTTTTGAAAAAACTGATAGCCTAAGAAAATATCTAAAATGAGGAAGGCAACGATGAAGATTGATTTTGTCTTATTCCACTCCACTGTTAGCCCCCTCCTTCCTCAATAAATCCTTTGTAATCGGCACAATTTTTCCATTTACTTTCATCGCCCAAACCGGTTCCAGTTCAACGAGAGGATCATCGTTGGTTGATGTTGATACCAATTGATAAGCAAGGAAGATCTGATCAATTTTGTCCGTATCATAAGCGGTTTGTTTCGAAAGCAGCATCTTCACTTCGCTGCCGCCCATGAGCTCTGTTTCACTTGTTTTAATCGGATTCGTTCCGAGACTGTAATTCGGCCGCTTATAGCTGAGAATATCATCATTCGCCCATTGCACCGTAATCGCCGATGTCGCCCCGAAAGGTTTGGCGGTGCTGTTAATGACCGGGATCTGATCCATAAAAATATAGAAGCTCAACTGCTGGCTGTCATTGATATTGAAAAATTGATAGTGATCCGTCCAGCTTCCGGTATCCTCAAGGTATTTTTGGCTCTTTTTGATTAATTCACCTGTTTGATAGGATGTGCTCTGCACCAAATTGCGCTGCTGAAATTGCACCTGTCTCTGGCTTAGATTCACATCTAACCGGCTGATCCCATCTGTCAGCACATTTCTGTTGTTGTAATTCGAATCTTCTCTTACAATGCTCGGATCACTAAACAAAGCCTGCTTAAAGGTATTTGTTTTAATCGATTCTGTGACAAATTCTTTTTTGTCCATCGTAAGCGGTTTGTTCGGCAGCAAGAACTCTTTCTTTGAGCCAATGGAGAACAAACTGAACGCCGGCATATTTGATTGCCTGTTTTTCAAGTCGTTCATAATGTTCCGGTAGTTTGCTGATTCAACCGTCACTTCAAGAATGAGCTGCTTGCTGTATGACACCAAATAGATTTTCTTGTTCGCTTTTGTTTCATTGAACGGGATCAGAATATGGTCAAACGAACTGTATTCAAACGACTGATTAGACCATTTAAACAGCGTTTGGAAAATATCAATCGGGATCGTATCGCTGAATTGCAAGTCAAGCTTGGCTTCAGAACCGCCTATTCCATAAAACCAGCTTTTGAATCCAGCCTTGTCATACTGATCCGAAATATCTTTAATTCCTTTCACATCCCAATGCGGCAAGTCAGACCAAATTTCTTCATAGAGGGCATTGTCATCCACTTTGTAATGAGCGCCGTCATCATGGATAAACATGTCCCTTGGCCTTACCGTTTCAGACAGCTTTTGGGTGGTTTTTTCGATTTTATGTTTCACACGAACAGTAGACTCTGTTGAGGATGAGCCTTCAGAAAAGTTTGGCTGGAACGTCCATATCCCCCATGTAAAAACAAGACTGATGACGACGAGTACCGTAAGTAATATCGTTTTTATATTTTCACGCTTCATCCCAATCATCCTCTTGTTCCTCTTTATATGGAAGAGTAAATGTAATCGTCGTGCCTTTTCCTTCTATGCTGTCCGCCCAAATATCTCCACCGTGCGCCTGTACCATTTCCTTGGCAATCGCCAATCCCAGACCGGTGCCGCCAAGCTTTCTCGTTCTCGCTTTATCCACCCTGTAGAAGCGGTCAAAGACTTTTTCGACATCTTTTTTCGGAATGCCGATCCCTTCATCCTTCACGCTGATATAGAGAAGTTCTTCCTCTTCATTGACATCAATCGAGAACGTGACATGTCCGCCTTCCGGTGAATATTTTAAAGCGTTAGAAATAATATTATCGAGCACCTGCGTTATTTTATCCTGGTCAATCTCGACATACAGATCTCTGTCCGGCAGATTGCGGATAAACTCCACATGCTGCTCTTTTGTCATTTCAAAACGGTCAATAATAAGTGACATAAACCGGACAATCTGAATCCATTCCCGGTTAAATTGATAATCTTTACTGTCAAATTTCGACAGCTGAAGCAGATCATTGACAAGCCGGATCATACGCTCTGTTTCATTTTGCGTCACCATTAAGAAGCGCGGAGCAATGTCTTTATTTTCCCACGCGCCTTCAGCTAACGCTTCTAAATAGCTGCGCATTGTCGTAAGCGGCGTCCGCAGCTCATGTGATACATTCGCAACGAATTCTCTGCGTTCCTGATCCATTTTCTCTTGTTCGGTTACATCGTAAATGACAGCGATTAAACCATCAATTTTGCCGTGTTCCCTTTGAATCACAGAGAAATTCACGCGAAGCACCGTTAATTCATCATCGCGCTCAATTTCAAGCAGCATAGAATCCTGCTGTTCCACTAAATCTTCAAAAGTATAATTCTCTTGAAGCCCCAGCAAACTCGTAATCGGCATTTCTAAGGCTGTTTCACGTGAAACGTTCAACAGTTCCAGCGCCGGGCTGTTTAAGAGAATAATCGCTCCGTTTCGGTTTGTGGCGATAACGCCGTCTGTCATATAAGCAATGACAGAGGCTAGCTTTCTGCGTTCTCCTTCAGTCATCGCCTGGGCATCTTCAAGCTCTCTCGTTAAGTGGTTAAACGTTGTGGCCAGCTGCCCAATTTCATCATGTCCATACTTTTTAACCTTCCTCGAGAAATTCCCTTTCGCAAGCTCCATCGCCTGCTTTCGCATATCTGAAAGCGGGTGGGTAATGGTTCTTGCCAGAAAAATACCGAGAAGAGCCGTCAAAACAAGTGCCAAACCTGTGCCGGACGCCAGTATCGTGTTGATCGTCTTCATTTGATTAAAGACATCTTCCATACTCGCGACAACGTAGATCGCGCCCACAACCTCTTGGTTTTCAGTCATGACGGGCTTCGCGGAAATAAGAACTCTGATTTTGCTTTTCGGGTCATAATATTTTCTTAAATACGACTGTTTGGTAGAAAAGATTCTTTTGAAAATCAGATCGGTCGTTTGTTTCCCAGCCACTTCCTCACCGTACGGCTTTGAAGAACCGACCACTTCATAGCTTTTATCTACAAAGCTAATTTCCCGAACCTCATCACTTTTCGTGAAGTCATTCAAAATACGGCTGACGTCATCCTTTATGACGGTACTGTCGTTATCGCTCTTATATTCTTGTTCGATATAATAAGAAAGGTTGTCGATTCGCTGATTCAGCGATTGTTCATAAGAGCTGATCAGCGACTTCTCTACCTGATTGACAAAATACACACCAATGATTTGCATGGCAATGATAATCAAAAGCACATAAATCAAGGTAATCTTAAATTGGATCGACCGAAAAAAACCAACCTTATTCATATGGGCATTAGTCCTGTTCTGGGTTTCTCAAGTAATAACCTACACCACGGCGTGTGACGATCCAATTTGGATGGCTCGGGTTGTCCTCGATTTTTTCACGAAGCCGGCGGACTGTTACGTCAACCGTTCTGACATCGCCGAAGTAATCATAGCCCCAAACGGTTTGAAGCAAATGTTCACGGGTCATCACTTGTCCGATATGTTTTGCTAAATAATGAAGCAATTCGAACTCACGATGAGTCAATTCGATTGTTTCGTCTCGTTTTGATACAACGTACGCGTCAGGGAAGATGACGAGAGAGCCGATATGAATCTCGTTAGAGGAAGGCTCTTCCTCCGCAGGCGCTGTTGTCAGCTGGCGGCGCAGGTTCGCTTTTACACGCGCCAAGAGCTCGCGTGTGCTGAATGGTTTTGTGACATAGTCATCAGCACCGATTTCAAGCCCGATAACCTTGTCAATTTCTGAATCCTTAGCCGTCAGCATAATGATTGGCATATCGTATTTCTTTCTGACTTCGCGGCATACTTCAACGCCGTCTTTATTTGGGAGCATAATATCTAAAAGAATTAAATCAGGCTGAAGCTCTTCTACCATTTCAACGGCTTCGTTTCCGTCGTGGGCACAGTGCACTTCATAGCCTTCTTTTCTTAAGTTAAATTCCAATATATCTGCAATCGGTTTTTCATCATCTACTACAAGGATCTTTTTATCCATCATTTTGATTTTCCTCCTGCCGAATGACTTCATTTCATCTATATAACATTCGTTTCATCACTTATGGCCCATGTAAAGAATGGGTCCTTGTCTATTATAACGGTTTAAGGTCAAAAGATAAAAAAAATAAAGGTTTAGAAAAAAAACACATGTTTCACCTTTATCGCCAGTTGTTTATCTATTGTCATGCTGGTCAACTTTTTTTAAAAAAGATAACTTTATTGAAACCTCCCCTCACCGGAGTGCGTCTTTATCAATGACGTCTTCTTCTTTGAACCGGCCGCAGGGCCGGTTCTCCCTTTTTCTTCTATTATAACACTCCTCATGTTTGCCTTTTTCCTAAAAGAAAAAACGCACCTACGATTGCAGATGCGTTTGGTAAGTGGCTCGGGACGGAATCGAACCGCCGACACACGGATTTTCAGTCCGTTGCTCTACCAACTGAGCTACCGAGCCAAATGTTTTATTTTTCTCTACTAAGTAAAGTAAAATGGCGGTCCGGACGGGACTCGAACCCGCGACCTCCTGCGTGACAGGCAGGCATTCTAACCAACTGAACTACCGGACCTTACAGTAATTGCCCGGAGAGCTGTCGTGTCAGCTCTCACAGACAAATAAGGAATTTAGCAATAACGCTAAAGTAAATCAATGACCCGTACGGGATTCGAACCCGTGTTACCGCCGTGAAAGGGCGGTGTCTTAACCGCTTGACCAACGGGCCTTCACGAAATGGTGAGCCATGAAGGACTCGAACCTTCGACCCTCTGATTAAAAGTCAGATGCTCTACCAACTGAGCTAATGGCTCTTAAAGATGTCGGAATTTCTATAGAGCAAACGACTTAAATCTAGTTCTCATCTTGTACTCTATTGAAGCAGTTTCCGTAACAACGAGATTTATAATATCACGAACAAATAGAAGTGGCAATAACTTTTTTGGTTTTTTTTCATATTTTTTTCTCAGACCAACTTATATGCGGCTTTCAAACAAAAACAAGCCCCTTAAATAGGGGCTTGCAGACATATTCTATTTAGTTCGCACGGTACACACTGCGAAGGACATTTGTTTGTGAGCGGTCTGGACCGACAGAGAAAATAGAAAGCGGAATGCCTGTCAGCTGAGACACACGCTCAAGATAATGGCGCGCATTTTCCGGAAGCTCGCTCAAGCTCTTCGCACCTGTAATATCCTCAGTCCAGCCCGGCATTTCTTCATATACCGGCTCACATTCAGCAAGTGCCTTAAGACTTGCTGGGAATTCTTCAATGATTTCGCCTTTGTAGCGGTACGCCACACAGATTTTCAACGTTTCAATTCCTGCTAGGACGTCAATTGAGTTCAGAGAAAGATCTGTAATTCCGCTCACACGGCGGGCGTGGCGGACAACAACGCTGTCAAACCAGCCGACACGGCGCGGGCGGCCTGTTGTTGTTCCATATTCGCGTCCGACTTCACGGATTTGATCGCCGATTTCATCTTTCAGCTCAGTCGGAAAAGGACCGTCGCCGACACGAGTCGTATATGCTTTTGATACACCGACAACGTGCTTGATTTTGGTCGGGCCGACACCAGAACCGATCGTGACACCGCCGGCAACCGGGTTAGATGACGTAACAAACGGGTATGTTCCTTGGTCGATATCGAGCATAACCCCTTGTGCGCCTTCAAATAATACACGGCGCCCTTCATCAAGAGCATCGTTTAAGACAACAGATGTATCGCAAACATACTTTTTAATCTGCTGTCCGTACTCATAATATTCGTCTAAGATATCCTCAAGTTTAAACCCTTCTGTCTCGTACATTTTCTCGAGAAGACGGTTTTTTTCTTCAAGATTGCGCTCAAGCTTTTCCGCAAACGCGTCACGGTCTAACAGATCCGCGATGCGAATTCCGATGCGGGCTGCTTTATCCATGTAAGCAGGGCCGATTCCTTTTTTCGTTGTGCCGATCTTGTTAGCCCCTTTACGCTCTTCTTCCACTTCATCCAATTTCAAATGATACGGCAGAATGACGTGAGCTCTGTTGCTGATTCTCAGGTTATCTGTACTCACGTTGCGCTCATGAAGATACGCAAGCTCTGTGACTAATGCTTTCGGATCTACAACCATTCCGTTTCCGATTACACACGTTTTATCCTTATAGAAAATTCCAGACGGGATTAAGTGAAGCTTATATGTGATTCCGTCAAACTTGATTGTATGCCCTGCGTTATTTCCGCCTTGATAACGGGCGATCACTTCTGCATTTTCTGATAGGAAATCTGTAATTTTACCTTTTCCTTCATCGCCCCATTGCGTACCTACTACAACTACTGAAGACATGTCCGTGCACCTCCGTTAACCTTTCAAAACGATTCTATTCAAACAAATCAAGTTTATCAGTGAAGAAACAGAAAGTCAATTGTAAATCCGAACATTAATTTATTGTAAATCTATATTCGTTCGCTTCCATTCGTTTTATAAGCGTTTTCTCACTGCTTTGTCATAAAAAGCTTGCGAAACTTTCATCCTTTAGCATAAGAAAGAATCACTTGCCTGATATCCCTTTTGAATTCATAAAAACGATCCGCCAGCCGTCCGGGTCCTCTATCGTCACGCCCCCATTGCTCCAGTACGGGTTCTCTGATTCGACCTCTTGATAGCCCATGTGCTTTAGCTTTGAAGTGATCGCTGCCAGTTCAACTGCATTCGGCACATAAAAAACAAGAAGGCTGTCGGGATGGGGAACGGGGGCAGTGCTTCCCCCTTCATACTGGGTGAATTCCAAATGATAATCGGCATGAGGAAGGCCGAACATGACACCGTCATACCCGTTATGCTGTGAAAATTCTCCTATTCGTTTCAAACACAGTCCCTCTTCGTAAAAACGAATAATCTCATCAAGCTGGCCCGTAGGACGCGCAATTCGGATTTGTGCTGCTTGAAAAGACGAAAAACGTTTTCCCATATTGTTACCATCTCCTTTTTGCACCATTTTATTAAAACGCTTTCAATTTTTCATCCGCTGAGCGAACGTCATTTCTTCCATCTTTCGAATGAAAAAAACCCCAAGAGCAGCTCTTGGGGCTTATGCGCCGGGCGGAACGCCTGCGTCATCAAAACGCCGTTCCAGGTTGACGAATTTGTTGTATTCTTTTACGAACGCAAGAGACACGGTTCCTACCGGGCCGTTACGCTGTTTGGCGATAATAATTTCGATAATATTTTTATTCTCGGTTTCTTTGTCATAGTAGTCATCACGATAAAGGAACGCGACAATATCCGCGTCCTGCTCGATACTTCCTGATTCCCGGATATCAGACATCATCGGACGTTTATCCTGACGCTGCTCAACACCCCTGGAAAGCTGAGAAAGCGCGATAACAGGGACTTGCAGCTCCCTCGCAATCGACTTCAGTTCACGGGAAATTTCAGATACTTCCTGCTGACGGTTGTCCTTTGAACGACCGCTTCCCTGAATCAATTGCAGGTAATCGATCAAAATCATGCCCAGCCCGCTTTCCTGCTTCAAGCGGCGGCACTTGGCACGGATTTCACTCACTCGAATACCCGGTGTATCATCGATGTAAATCCCGCTGTTCGATAGGCTTCCCATTGCCATCGTCAGCTTGCCCCAATCCTCTTCGGTCAGGTTACCTGTACGGAGATTCTGGGCATTGATATTTCCCTCGGCACAGAGCATACGCATAACGAGCTGCTCGGCACCCATCTCAAGACTGAAAATCGCTACGCTCTCATCGGTCTTCGTCGCCACGTTTTGTGCGATGTTCAGGGCAAAGGCTGTTTTCCCTACTGAAGGACGGGCAGCCACAATGATCAAGTCGTTGCGCTGGAAACCCGCAGTCATCCGGTCAAGCTCCGTAAACCCTGTTGGAATTCCCGTGATATCACCTTTTCGATTGTGAAGCTGTTCGATATTATCATAGGTCTGGACAAGGACGTCCTTAATATTTTGGAAGGCACTCGTGTTTTTGCGCTGTGCCACTTCCATAATCGTTTTTTCCGCTTCACTGAGTAAATCCTCGACCTCATCCTCACGGGTATACCCGTCTTGAGCAATCGTTGTCGCAGTTCTGATTAATCGGCGAAGAATCGATTTTTCCTCAACGATTTTCGCGTAATATTCTATGTTAGCCGCTGTCGGCACCGAGTTTGCGATATCTGTCAAATATGAAATACCGCCTACTTCTTCCAGCAGGTCTGTGTTCGCAAGCTCTGATGTAACTGTCACCAGATCAACCGGTTCACCTCGGTCACCGAGCACCAGCATCGCATTATAGATTTTTTGGTGGGACATTCTATAGAAATCATCTGGAATCAATACTTCTGAAGCCAGTGTTAAAGCAGACGGCTGTAAAAAAATAGCGCCTAACACGGCTTGTTCGGCTTCTATATTTTGCGGAGGAAGCCGGTCATTCAGAAGGTCTGTCATGCTAAGCACCGTCCTCTCATTAAAAAATCTCCAACCTCCATTCTACCATTTCTACAGAAAAAAAATAGAAAAATTGTCTGTTTCCTGTTTTTTTCAGTTAGCAGATTGGATCGTTTCGGACAGTAACAAGGCGGGAAAAATGCAATAAAACATAAGGGAGGAATGAAAGATGATAAAGAAATATGCGATTACACCTAATGTTGATGCGGACGGCTGGTTTATTGAGGTGGAGAATGTAGCGCCGACAGCTTTGTATACGTCTAAAGACGCCGCTATTGAAAAGGCCAAACAGGTGGCTAAGGAAAACAGTCCGTCTAAGCTTGTAATTTATGACCAGTTTAAAAATGTGGAAGAAGAACACTCATTTTAATGAATGAAAGCCTTCGCTGCAGCGAGGGTTTTTTAGCGGTTATCGGTTTATTTCATCCATTGGATGCCTATGTGCATCATCAAATCTGCCGCTTTTTGATACAGATCCCACTCCCCGATCGAAGCAAATTTCCCCATCAGCTCCTGAAGCTTTAACCTCATTGCTATATATTCTTCGAAAGTGACAGCTTTTTCAGTGTCTATTTGGTGTTCCTTCAGCATTTGTTTTAATAAGGATAACGGTGCGTGCATAAGAACCCTCCTTACCTCTTTTATAACGGTCATTTTCCGATTGCTCTATTCCTTTGTGACATCTTCTTACATTTCACATCTGATTCTTGTACAATGGACAGAAGAGAGGAGGGATCTTTTGTGAGACCTTTGCAAATTTCTGCCGAAACTGCACAAAAGCTTGCAGAGTCCTTGAATCTGCCGCTTGAACAGATCATGCATATGCCTCAGCATATTCTGCTTGCCAAAATGGCTGAACTGCAAAAAGAGGACAAATCATAGCCTTCATTCACATACTTGCTTACCTGTTTCGGGATAATATCATGTATATGTTAGAAAAGAGGAGTAACTGCTTTGCCACATCCACATAATAAAAAAATCCAATCATTTTGGCTGATCACCGGCATTATCTTTATCGCCTTTAACTTACGGCCCGCGATCACTTCAGTCGGTCCGGTCATCAGCTCTATCCGGGCAGAGCTGCACATGTCCAATGGGGCAGCCGGTTTTTTGACCGCACTGCCGCTGCTTTCGTTTGCAGTTCTTTCTCCGCTTGCACCTAAGCTTGGACAGCGCCTCGGTAATGAGCGAACTTTATGGCTAGGTCTCGTGATACTGCTGATCGGTGTTCTGACTCGTTCTACCGGCTATACTGCCGCTTTGTTTTTCGGAACAGCACTTATCGGCGTCGGGATTGCGATTGGTAACGTACTTTTGCCAAGCTTAATCAAACATAAATACCCTGAAAAGCCAGGGATCATGATCAGCCTGTATACGACATCAATGAATATATTCGCAGCTTTAGCATCGGGTGTCAGCGTTCCTTTAGCGACCCAGATGAATGGCGGATGGAAACAAGCCTTTCTCTTATGGGGCGGGCTGGCTTTACTTGCATTGCTAATCTGGATACCTCAGCTGCGCCATCGAGATACGGCAAACCAGACAATGAAGCTGCAATCCAGTTCCATTTGGGCTTCCAAAATGGCATGGTATGTCACCATCTTTATGGGCCTGCAATCGTTTTTATTTTACAGCAGCATCGCTTGGTTTCCTGAAATTCTCCGTTCACACGGGATTGATACGGCAACAGCCGGATGGATGGTATCACTCATGCAATTTGCGAGTCTGCCTTCCACTTTTCTGACGCCAGTTTTAGCTGACCGTGTGAAACAGCAGCGCGGTA
Organism: Bacillus subtilis subsp. subtilis str. 168; assembly: GCF_000009045.1. Lineage (GTDB taxonomy): Bacteria > Bacillota > Bacilli > Bacillales > Bacillaceae > Bacillus > Bacillus subtilis. Next base: position 4,160,619 of record NC_000964.3, read on the forward strand.
TCGTTGCGGCGCTGGCCTCAGTTTATCTGATCGGCCTTTGCGGATTATTAGCGGGCGGAAGCCATACATTGCTTGCCATCTGGATGATCATTATCGGTATCGGACAAGGCTCCAGCATTAGTCTGGCCCTTACTTTGATTGGTCTCCGCAGTGAAAATGCCCAACAGGCCGCTGCGCTGTCAGGCATGTCTCAGTCATTCGGCTACCTGCTGGCAGCAGTCGGGCCAATCTTTGTCGGCTATCTCTTTGACCAGACGCATTCTTGGACGATGCCGATTGTGCTTCTCATTGCTGCCCTGATCGTAATGGGAGCAGCCGGACAGGGAGCCGGACGAGATCGATACATTTTCCAGTCAGAAAAACAAAGAAATTCAGCATAAAGCGGGGAAGATATCTCCGCTTTTTTCTTTGAATATTTATGGTTTATTCATAAGTTTTTCATATTTGTTTTTTACAATGAGACACCATAAAGAGGTGAAAAACGATGAAAACCAAACGATTCGACGCAGCCCTTATTCTTATTTTGCTAGCAGCAGCTTTTTTGAATACGTATCACATTTGGCAGGATGATACAGCAAACCAGTACTATTTGGCGGCTGTAAAAAGCATGACGCAAAGCTTCCATAACTTTTTTTATGCGTCATTTGACCCTTCTGGATTTGTGACAGTAGATAAGCCTCCTGTCGTGTTATGGATTCAAACGATTTTCGCACTGATTTTCGGTGTTCACACGTGGAGTGTCATCATTCCCCAGGCTCTTGCCGGAGTTGGATCTGTCTTCCTTCTCTACAGAATGGTTAAGCCGACTTTTGGAGTTGGAGCGGCCCGCATTGCCGCACTTGTCATGGCACTGACCCCTATCGCAGTAGCTGTCAGCCGGACAAACAATATCGACAGCATGCTTGTTTTTACCTTATTGCTCGGTTCAACTTGTCTGCTTAGGGCAGTAAAACAAGGCAAGCTGGTTTGGCTGCTGACGGCATTTGCCCTGATTGGGCTCGCCTTTAATATGAAGATGATGCAAGCGTTTATGGTATTGCCTGCATTTGTGTTATTCTACCTGATTGCATCTCGGGTTTCTCTGAAGAAAAAAATCGGGTCCCTGCTTCTGTCTCTTGTCCTTCTGACAGGCCTTTCACTCTCATGGGCGATTGCAGTGGATTCAGCCTCTTCCTCAAGCCGGCCTTATGTAGGAAGCAGCCAGACTAACTCAGTGCTAGAACTGGCCTTTGGCTACAACGGCACAGAGCGTCTGTTTGGGCAAACTACGGGCCTTGCAAAGGGTGATATGAATGCTGCTGGCGGAGGGAACATGCAGAATCAAGACAACATGCAAGCGCCAAATGGCAACGGTTCATCTTTTTCTCAGAACGGTAATCAATCATTCGGAAACCATTCACAGGCGCCTCAGCCGCCTAACGGACAAACCGGCGCTCTCAATGGAGGCGGAGGCACACCTCCCACAGGTGGCAACGGACCTGGAAATGGAGGGCCTGGCGGCGGAGGCGGAAAAAGCGTGAATATGTTCGGCACCGGTGATCCTGGACCGCTTCGTCTCTTCCAATCAGCACTTTCCGGCCAAATCAGCTGGATGCTTCCATTCTCATTGATCGGATTACTGGGCGCAATCATCAGCTGGTACCGTGATCGCCGCGGACATGCTGCTAAAATGAAAGAAACGCTATTCTGGGCGGCTTGGCTTGTTCCCGTGGCTGGTTTCTTCAGCATCGCAGGATTCTTCCACCAGTATTATTTGATTATGCTGGCACCGCCGATTGCCGCCCTTTCTGGTATCGGATGGTATACGATGCACCGCTTATACAAAAATAATAAAGACTGGTCCAGCTATCTTCTGCCGGCAGCCGTCTTGATCACAGCCGTGTTTCAGGTGTATATTCTGAGCGCTTATACAAGCCAAATCGGCAGTGTATGGATGTATGTCCTGGGGCTCTTAGGACTGGGCATCACCCTTGCACTTCTGATGCTTAAACGCAGCCATCCGTTCAGTAAGCTGCTGACCATCATCAGCTTGTGCGTTCTGCTTCTCACACCAGTTTACTGGTCAGCAACGCCGCTTCTATACGGTGGCAACAGCGTCCTTCCTGAATCCGGCCCGCAGCTCAAAGGCTCAGCAAACGGCGGGAACATGTTCTCTTCAGAGGTCGACAGCGGGCTCCTGTCCTATCTGAGAAAACACAATACCGGCGAAGAGTATTTATTTGCTACTTTGACAACCGTAACAGCTGCGCCATACATCATTTACGAAAATGAATCTGTTATGGCAATGGGCGGGTTTAACGGCACGGATCCCATTCTGACTGTGTCGGAACTGAAAAAACTGATCAAAGAAGGCAAAGTGAAATACTTCCTTCTGTCAGAAAACAACTCAGGCAACAGCGAACTTGTTTCCTGGATTAAGAAAAACGGAAAAGAAATAACATCTGACGAGTACAGCGGTTCCTCCAGCAGCACAAACAGCGTGCAGGGAATGCGAAGAGGACCTGGCGGAGAAAGCCAGCAAACTCTTTATCTCGTGGAATAAAAAAAGAGGCTTGGATGAATCCAAGCCTCTTTTCTATTAAGCTTCTTCTTTTACATGTACCTTTAACACAGCCTGCACTTCAGGATGCAGCTTCACAGGCACGTTTGTATATCCTAATGCACGAATGCCGTCCGGCAGTTCAAGCTTCCGCTTATCTACTTTAATGTTATGGTCTTTTTGGAGCTGTTCAGTGATTTGCTTGCTTGTCACTGAACCAAATAAACGGCCGCCCTCACCTGATTTTGCGCTAAGCTCAACAGTCAGTTTTTCTAATGTCTCTTTCAAGCTCTTAGCCTGCTCAAGCTCAGCAATGGCTTCTTTTTTCTCTTTCTGCTTTTGTCCGTTTAACGCGCTGATGTTTGACGCGTTCGCTTCAACCGCGAGGCCTTTTTTAATTAGAAAGTTATGCGCATAACCGTCTGCTACGTTTTTGACTTCGCCTTTTTTTCCTTTTCCTTTTACATCTTGTAAGAAAATAACCTTCATCTCTGTACGCCTCCCTCAAAATACTCATCTATGGCGTGCTTCAGCCGTTCCAGCGCTTCAGAAACTGAAATGCCGGACAACTGAGTCGCCGCATTTGTTAAATGCCCTCCGCCTTCCAGGGCCTCCATGATGATCTGAACATTTACCTCGCCAAGCGACCGAGCACTGATACAAACCGTTTGTTCATCCCGTCTCGCCACCGCAAATGAAGCCTCAACCTCACTCATCGATAGCAGCGAATCGGCAGCCTGCGCAATCAGCACTTGATCGAAGTATTCCTCTTCATTTTCAGGAAGAGAAGCAATCGCAATGTTATCTTTATAGAGGACCGTATGCTGGATCAGCTTCGCCCGTTTAATATAGGAATCAACGGTTTCTTTCAGAAACTTCTGCACCAGCACCGTGTCGGCGCCTTTTGCCCTTAAATAAGAAGCCGCATCGAAAGTCCGCGAGCCCGTGCGGAGAGAAAAGCTCTTTGTATCCACTATTATACCAGCTAATAGGGCTGTTGCTTCAATCATATTGATTTTTAAGCGCTTCGGCTGATATTCAAGCAGCTCTGTCACCAATTCCGCTGTGGAAGAAGCGTATGGTTCCATATAAACGAGCAGCGGATCTCTGATAAACTCCTCACCTCTTCGGTGATGGTCGATGACCACGATATGTTCAATTTTATTGACCAGCCGTTCCTCCATGACGAGTGACGGCTTATGTGTATCAACGATCACAAGCAGTGTGTCATCATTGGAAATCTCCATTGCTTCTTCAGGCGTAATAAATCTTGACCACAGTTCTTCATATTTTTTGATTTCCCCAATCAAACGCTGCACACTTGATCCGATTTGGTTTGGGTCAATCACGATAAAACCATCTTTGTTATTTGCCTGAGCCACCTTTAAAATCCCGATCGCTGCGCCGATAGAATCCATGTCGGGGAATTTATGCCCCATGATAATCACATTGCTGCTTTCGGTGACGATTTCCTTTAAGGCGTGAGAAATCACGCGGGCCCGCACCCTTGTTCGTTTCTCCATTGGGTTTGTTTTACCGCCGTAAAACTTCACCTTGCCGTTTGGCAGCTTAATGGCTACCTGGTCTCCGCCGCGTCCCAGTGCTAAGTCCAAGCTGGATTGCGCCAAATCGCCAAGTTCTTTCAGGGAAGAGACTGAAGCCCCGACACCGACGCTTAACGTCAGCGCTACACCGTCAAACGAGGTTTTTTCCCGCACTTCATCAAGAATCGAAAACTTCGAATTTTCGAGTTCAGTTAAGATATGTTCATTAAGTACAGCAATAAAGCGTTCTGAAGACGTCCTTTTCAAGAAGATCCCGTACTCCTGCGCCCAAGCGTTCAGCAAAGATGTCACCTGGCTGTTCATCGTGCTTCTCGTCTGGTCATCCAATCCTTGTGTCACATCATCATAGTTATCAAGGAAAATATATGCCAGGACGGTTCTTTCGTTTTCATATAGCTTTTCAATCTGGATTTGTTCTGTTACATCAAAGAAATATAAGAGACGCTCATCCCGTTTGATGACAACCCTAAACTTGCGGTCATTCAATGTAACCGTTTCCGATTCCACCTCTTGTTTGATAAGCGGCACTACCGATTCACAAGTATCGTAAAGTGATCTCCCCACTAAAGTGCTTTCATTAAAACAAGAGGAAAGAAACGGATTTGCCCATTCTATATAATATTGGTCATTAAAAAGCATGATTCCAATCGGCATTTCCATCAATGCCTCTTCACCGACTTTTTTCAACCTGTAGGACAACGTAGAAATATAAGCATCAATCTCTTGTCGAATAAGAGAATCAGCACGCTTAATAAAAAACAAAATAACTGCCAGCAGCAGCACTTCGACGGTTCCTAATATCCAGTTAAAATAAAAGCTGATGAGGATTGTAATAATTGACAGAGCAATCAATGCATAGATGGGATACCGAAACAGCGGTTTTTCATAAAAGCTTGGCATTTCTATCACTCCCCACCATGTGAGTAAAACTCATGTTCACTTCACCTTATTCCTTATATGAAAGCCCATATCTAAAACGCCTAAAATGCGAATGGCCGCCATGAAGACCGGATGCACAAACCCAAGTATGACAGCAATCACAGCCGCAGCCTTTGGATATTGTTTCTTATGGCAATAGAAAAAGATAAATGATAAACCTTGGATGAAAATCAGAAACCCGAGTATAAACTCCCCATTTAAAGCGATAGAGTACAGCATTTGGCCTTTTTCTAAAGGCAAAAATGAAAGCATGACAATAATCAAATACAGTACTACAACACTTTGCGGAAACTTCAACTCTCTAAAAGGCTTTAGATTAGGAATATCGGGGGAGAATCGCCTTAAGAGCGGCTTAGCGATAAGGTAACTGAGGAAAGAAAAAATAACTCCTACCATCACAATAGCTGTTGGAAAAAGATATTGAACGATACCCAATTGTTCTTCCATCAGTTTTAATTGCTTCTCAAACTGCCCAGCATTGCCCGACTGCTTCGCTACAGTTTCTACAATATCAAGAGATTGCCGGTATTGTGTCATTGCCTCATCAATGATATTGATACCCAAAAACTGAATGCTTATCACAAAATAGAAGACAATACTAAGCATATAAATAAGAGCGCCCGAAATAATGGCGTGCCCGGGCTCTTTCCTTTTGAAAAAATGTCCCATGGCAATGCCGGCGCAAGCTGACATAAAAGCTACAATAAGCCCGTTAAAGGACCCGACAATAAAAACAACCGGAAGACTGACAGCGCCCATCCATATCCCTAGCTTCAATCCATGTCTGATCGTATACAAGATCATTGGCAGCGGCAGTGCAAATAACAGAATTGTTCCAATCACAGGAACATAAACGACCAGAAGCGTAATGATCGCAAACAGACTGATTAAAATAGCACCTTCCATTAAAGCTCTCGTTTGTTTCACTTAGTCACCTCGTATCATCCTGAACATACGAATAGAAAAGAGCAGCATAAACGACTGCTCTTTTGTTCATCGCTGCAACATGCTTTGCACCGAATGTTTTTATATCATCTCTAAATTTTACTTTTATATTTTAACATAAGTCCAAATCGCAAGTAAAATGACGCTAATGTTTCATGTGAAACATGAAAAAGGAAAAGACATTCTTTGAAAAGAATGCCCATCACAATTAATGTTTATCATCCATAAAGCCAGAAGATTCCTTGTTTTTCTTTTTCGTTTTTCTGACATACATAAAAATTAAGATCACCAGTAAAAGGGTTGTTGCTTGCAGAACGCCGCTGCTAAACAAGAAAAAGTTCTTTATCATGTCCCACATTGTGTTTCACCTCTTTGTGCATGTTCTCAACCCGTATCCTATATAAGGTGAATTTCCCTTTTTAAAAACTTCAAAACATCATGAACAACATTGAGCGTTGGGCATATGCTGATATGGAATCTGATCGATAAAGGAGAATTTTCACATGGATGAACGCAGAACATTGGCTTGGCATGAAACATTAGAAATGCACGAGCTGGTTGCTTTTCAATCAAACGGACTCATTAAACTGAAGAAAATGATAAGAGAAGTAAAAGACCCTCAGCTCAGACAGCTTTATAACGTGTCTATTCAGGGTGTTGAGCAAAATTTGAGAGAGCTTCTTCCGTTCTTTCCACAGGCTCCGCACAGAGAGGATGAGGAAGAAGAACGCGCAGATAACCCATTTTACAGCGGTGACCTGCTCGGTTTTGCCAAAACATCTGTCCGCAGCTATGCCATCGCAATTACAGAAACAGCAACACCTCAATTAAGAAACGTACTGGTCAAACAGCTGAATGCTGCCATCCAGCTGCACGCCCAAGTTTATCGATACATGTATCAGCATGGATATTATCCGTCTTACAACCTTTCTGAACTGTTGAAAAACGATGTCAGAAACGCCAACAGAGCCATTTCAATGAAATAAAACAAGCAGCAAAGGAGTTCCCTTTGCTGCTATTTCTGCTGATCCTTCACTAAGCCGTTCGAACGATAAGATTCCAGCACGTCTCTGTTGGATTCTCCCCATTCTTTCATTTGCAAAACAATCGGTTCAAGCGTGCGCCCAAATTCCGTCAGAGAGTACTCTACCTTGGGCGGCACCTGGTGATAAACCTCACGGTGCACGATGCCGTCCGCTTCCAGCTCCCTCAGCTGGAGAGTAAGCATTCTTTGAGTAATACTCGGGCAGATTCGCCGAAACTCATTAAATCGTTTCTTGCCATCTATCATGTGATAAAAAAGAATTCCTTTCCACTTTCCGCCAATGACATCTAGAGTGAATTCAACTGGACAGCCTTCTTTGTTCGGGTATATATTCTTTTTTTCACTCATTCTTGACCCTCCAATAGTACCTTTTTTGATACTACATTACATTTTGCAACTAATCTACCCAGTATTTTACACACCTTTTCTCCTTAGCTCAAAGAAAATGCTTCTTATTCACATCAATTTTTAAGGGTTTGCATGATTACACCTGCAGCAAGACGTGTTAAACTATATAAAGATTACACTACTTAAAAAAGGATAGGAGCTATCATGGAAAAGATACTTATTTTCGGACACCAAAACCCAGATACAGATACGATTTGTTCTGCGATTGCTTATGCTGATTTGAAAAACAAACTCGGCTTCAATGCTGAGCCTGTCCGCCTCGGACAAGTCAACGGCGAAACACAATACGCGCTTGACTATTTCAAACAAGAAAGCCCGCGTCTTGTTGAAACAGCTGCAAACGAAGTAAACGGCGTTATCCTGGTTGACCATAACGAACGCCAGCAAAGCATCAAAGACATTGAAGAGGTTCAGGTTTTAGAGGTTATCGACCATCACCGCATCGCTAACTTTGAAACAGCTGAGCCGCTTTACTATCGTGCTGAGCCTGTAGGCTGTACGGCTACCATCTTAAACAAAATGTACAAAGAGAATAACGTGAAAATCGAGAAAGAAATTGCCGGCCTTATGCTGTCTGCGATCATTTCTGATTCCCTGTTATTTAAATCTCCAACTTGCACGGACCAAGACGTAGCAGCAGCAAAAGAGCTTGCGGAGATCGCTGGAGTAGATGCTGAAGAATACGGCTTGAACATGTTGAAAGCAGGCGCTGATCTAAGCAAAAAAACAGTGGAAGAGCTCATTTCTCTTGATGCGAAAGAATTTACACTCGGCAGCAAGAAAGTCGAAATCGCACAAGTAAACACAGTGGACATTGAAGATGTAAAAAAACGCCAAGCTGAATTAGAAGCTGTGATCTCAAAAGTTGTGGCTGAGAAGAATCTTGATCTGTTCCTTCTCGTTATCACAGATATCTTAGAAAATGATTCACTTGCTCTTGCAATCGGTAACGAAGCAGCGAAAGTGGAAAAAGCGTTCAACGTTACATTAGAAAACAACACAGCCCTCTTAAAAGGCGTTGTTTCCCGTAAAAAACAAGTCGTTCCTGTCTTAACAGACGCAATGGCTGAATAAGCAAAAAGCATCCCGCGTCGGGATGCTTTTTCTTATTCACCCAGCTTCTCAATTTGTCCCATCACATCAGTAATTTGCTTTGCGTTTTGGACCAGGTCTGACTGCTCCAATTCTTTAAGCGATACCTTGCCTTCCTCGGCTTGTTTCAACACATCTTCAGCGCTTTTCTGCAAGGTTTCGTTATGCTCCTGAATGGTTCGATGAATCTCCGCTGCGGCATCAGGCGGCGTTAATTCATTAAAATCAGCGGCAGCCTTCTGAATCGACTCAAGCTGCGCTTCAAGTTTTTCTTTCGCCTCGGTGTCATTTACAGCTTTCTCAGCCAATTCAGGCGCTTCCTCTGCAAATGTCTTCACCTTCTCCACATAACCAGCTGCTTCACTCGTATAGTTCAATCCGTCGTTCACCTGATCAAGCATGCCGCATCCGCCTGCACTCAAAAGTCCCACTCCGGCAAGTACTGTCAAAATGATCTTCATCTTCAGCCCCCTCATCGTTTCTTTTTCATTTTTTCTTTTAAGATCGGAATCAATTTCTCTTTCGCTAACGGCAGCCCTTTCCTCACCAATTCACGCTTCAGCCACTTTTTCAGCTTAGACATTCTGATGCTCCTCTCCCTTTTTGATAAAAATGAAAAAACTCCACCAATTTGGTGAAGTTCCTGAAACAAAAAGACCTTCACCAAATCAGATTTGGCAAAGGTCTCGCTAACAATGAGATTGCCAGCAAAGCCGAGGACACCTTGTCCCGTAATGACGACTTTACTGTGAAAGCTACTCCCCTTTGGAGTGTTCATTTTTATTACTTTCATTCTAAAGCACCGATCTGTTCCAGTCAAATTCCTGCCGTTTATATAAAAGCGCGCTGTGGTATTTAAAATTTGAATGGTTTTTCTATCAGGAGATCATGCTATGACAGAGGAGGTTTTCATCATGAGTCAAGAGCGCGTGAAACGGCCTGGGCATACCAGATGGTACATATCTTCGTTACTTAGCGGCATTATTATTCTTAATTATTTTGACCGAGTGGCCATCTCGGTAGCGGCCCCTGCGATACAAGATTCGTTTCACCTTACTGCAACTGAACTCGGCATCGTGTTTTCCATTTACACCTATTCCTATACACTGATGCAGCTGCCTGTCGGAAGTTTGCTGGACCGTTTTGGGGTCGCATGGGTCACGAGGGTTGGAATGACAATATGGAGCTTTTTAACGATCCTTCTTGCTTTTTTGCAAGGAAAATTGCTGTTGTATCTGTTCCGGTTTCTCATTGGGCTGACGAGCGCCTCTGCGTTCCCTGCTGCCTCTAAAGCAACCGCTCTCTGGTTTCCTCCAAGTGAGCGGGGATTGGCAAACTCACTGTTCGATTCGGCCGCCAAGTTTTCAAATGTAATCGGCGCGCCATTGGTCGCCTTTCTTGTCACAACATTTGACTGGCGTGTCGCTTTTTTGACGATTGGATGCATCAATGTGCTGTTTACGATCTTTTTCTGGCAGTATTATGAACAGCCTGAACGGCACAAACGCATTTCTAAAAGTGAACTAAACTATATTCAAAAACACAATGCCATTACAACAGAGCAAATCCCTTACAAAACGGGCCCGCTTTTAAAAAAGCTTTTCACCAATCGAAAAGTATGGGGCTTAATGATCGGATTTACAGGGTACGGGTATACATTCAACCTGCTGCTCACCTGGCTTCCGACTTTCTTTAAACATACATACGGTATGGATCTCATGTCGTCCGGTTTATTTACGGCAGTGCCGTGGCTGATCTCAACCATTTCCGGAATTGCCGTCGGCGGCTGGCTCGTCGATTATTTTATTAAGAAAGGCTATCCTAATACCAAGGTGTACCGAACCGTAATCATAGTCGGAATGAGCTTTGGCTTTTTCTTTTTAGGATCCATTCTGACGAACAATATTACCGTAGCCATTATTTGCATTTCCATCGGACTCGCCGGAATTTCCGCAACCGCTCCGGTCGGCTGGTCCATCTCCGCAGAACTCGCGCCGATCGGTTCCGTATCCATGCTGAGCTCCATGGTGAATCTCGCAAACAACCTGTTCGGAGGCATTATTGCTGCGTCACTGACAGGGTATTTGTTTGATGTGACAGGCTCCTTTACCCTCAGCTTTCTGGTAGCTGGTTTTGTGCTGTTGCTGGGATTGGTTTTTTATGTGTTTGTATTAGGGGATGTAAAACGAATTAAACTATAGAACATGAAAAAGAGAGCTGCCAGTTGGCAGCTCTCCCTTTACATCAAAGAATCGGCCCGTCCCCATTTACCTTCTCCTCGTCCTGTTCCTCTATATCAAGCCCCGAAGCTAGCATTTCCTGCTCTATCTGTTCGAGCACCTGCTCGTTTTTTCCTTGAAGACCACCTTCATAATGAAAAGCATCCTGTGTGCCGTTTTCCTCTATTGTCGCTAAAATATCGTGGATATCATTATGGTCTCCTGAAATGGAGCCGAATCCCTGGTTTTGTTTTTTATAATTCACAAAACCGCTGGGGAGGTTGTTTCCGAGGTTTACACATGATGCGCTCCGAGTAGTAATTCATCAGTGTATCAAAATCTTCATTTTGGATTGCCACATCACATGCAGAGATGATGTCTTTCAATTGCTGTTCCAAATGAATTCCCCTAATCATCATGATTGGATATATTATACAATGTTTGACACGTAGGGATCCTTTTCATTTTTGTTTTTACGGTTTCGCTGGTCCATTTCCGCAGAGCTGGCGCCGATCGGTTCCGTATCCATGCTGAGCTCCATGGTAAATCTGGCAAACAACCTGTTCGAAGGCATTATTGCGGCTTCATTGACGGGGTATTTTGTTTGATGTGACAAGGCTCCTTTACGCTCAGCTTTCTGGTAGCCAGTTTTGTTCTGCTGCTTGGATTGGTTTTTTACGTGTTTGTCTTAGGGGATGTAAAACGAATTAAGCGGGAATAAAGAGTGCTTGTAGAGAAAACGTTGTTCTTTCTACAAGCTTTTTAGTTTTGTGCTGTTTTTCAAGATATTCAGCTGTCATAAAAAGAAAATGAGCTCCCACATACCGGCTAGGTATGTGGCGTTCTTCTTCATGTTCTGGCATGCAGCTGTGAGGAGGATTTGTTTGCTCACCCCCTGAACCTGCGATAGCTAAGCCCGTGCAGTTGTTTTGAACCTACAAAGCTTCGTTCTATTTTTTCTTTTCTTTTTTTAGAGATTTCCTGAAATAGAAAAGCAATCTTTTCTAACCTTTTCTTTATGGTTTTGCCATACATACCGAGTAACGACTTTCTGGCGTTTCGTTGATTTTGTGTAATATTCTCAAACATATTTCAGGATTTGATTTATATGACCGATAGTCTTTGCGATCAATTGTTGAGTACGTAAGTGTATGCTGATTCAACAAATGTATCTGTATTGTTCACTTTATAATGAAATTTCCATTTTGGAAGCAAACCCCTGACTGGGTGATAACGTCTATGTGCGATGGCACCAAAAACTTGGAGGTCAAATAGTCCTTTAGAGATGAGAGTTGTTAAGTAGCCGGAATCTAGAGCGACGGCTTCTACTTGAAAATCAAATCATGCAATTTAGTGATCCAATCGGTCAAGGTAGGGCTTGGAACAGAATCATGGACTTTTCTGGAGTTGCAAACTATTAATCGTCCTCATTAAATTTATAATAAAAATATTCTCAATTGAGCAAATCGCCCACCCTTTTTCCTTTATAACATAAAATCCAATACTATCAATAAAATTCTTTACAGGTTATTACAGTTAAGATATAATATAGTTAATCTTTTACGTAAAAGGAGGTTTTTATTACTTGTGTTGAAGTTTTAAATAGGAGTAACTCCATCTCCCCATTACGGTCTTCATTTAATTTCATCCTGAGTTTTATTTAGTTAGATATAAAAACGAAAATTTCACATTATTTTTAACTAACCGATAGTATAAAATATATATTGAAAGGATTGTAAAATTATGAATAAATTCCTGAAGAGCAATTTCCGTTTCCTTCTTGCGGCTGCTTTAGGCATATCATTACTTGCTAGTAGTAATTTTATAAAAGCCAGCAATGATAACTATAAATTCCATTTACTTGTACCTTATGGCTATGGTAATGCCTATTCAAATGATGCATTTAGACAGACCACTCATACAGATAATCCTTGGAAAGTAAATTTACAGAAATCGGCAGAAGGTAAAGGTACAATCATGACATTTTGGTTGATTAACACAGGGAATAGTAAAATTCCAAAAGCTTCTAAAATACATAACGTAAAACAAGGAAGCGGAGCTCATTATTATCATGCAAATAGCCAGGGAAGCCATACATATGTAGCCTTAGCAGTTGAAAACAACAATTACAGTGCAAGTTCTTATGGTATAGATGGTGTATGGGATGAAGAAACTTGGTAAACAAGAACCTTCTAAAAACGTTGGCACCTTTTAGCCACGCGAAAAAATTTAGAATGATAATCTTTTTATAAGATTATCATTTTTATTTATTCTATTAAGAATTGAGTGAGAACATGGAAAGTCATATTTATCGCATTATCAAAAATAAATTAACTATAATAATATTTACTATAATCATATTAATTCCTTGTGTTGATATATCACTATTGTTAATGACTAACACAGAATACCATCCTGCATATGCGTTTTTCCTTTCTGGCACTTCCGTAGGGCATGCTTCACAAATGATCCTATTATGGTTTCTTCCGCTTTATTTTTTGTTACTATGTGCTGACGATTCTATACAAGATTATAAAACAGGATATCATTACATTCTTATAAGCAAAGTTGGCAGAAAAAAATATTGTTTGGAAAAAATATTTACCTCTTTTATCATTTCATTTTTGACAATGTTTTTGTCACTAATATTAAACTTTTTATTGGTTCAGGTTTTCTTTTTTAAAGGTACATTTAAAAATGACTTAGACCAAATTAAATTCCCTGATAACAGCCTTTATACTTTTAGTATGGCCCATCCTTATATAGCAATTGTGTTATTTTCTATTATTTGTTGTATTATGTCTGGATTTGTTGGAGCACTTGGTTCAAGCCTCAGTTTACTTTTTCGTGATAAGAAGTATGCCTACCCAGCAAGTTTTTTTATTTGGTTCGTACTTATACTAAAAAACAAATCATTAATGTTTTTATTCCAACCGTTTACAGAATACGGTTATAATGTACTTCTCCCTATCCTATGTTTGTCTATCTTTATTTTTCTAATAATAATTTCTAGTATTGTTTTATATGAGGCAAAATACAATGAAAATTAAAAGACTACTATTAATTTTATGTTTACTACTATTTTTAGTTACTTTATGGTTCAACCAGAACCACACTTATCTTGGAAAGAATTCTATCGCGTCATTACTATATATGAATAATAGTACATTCGGATATAGTTCAATATTTGCATATACCTTGTTTTATATTGTCCCGTTTCTTATGTTACTTAGTAACTTTTTTCATTCAGAAAACCCCTACAAAGTAATGAGGATGGTTAAGCGTAAAAATTACTACAAGTCTAAAATTATGGAGATTGGGTTTGTTTCTTTACTTTTTTCTTCAATACATACTGTTATTAATATTACGTGTACACATATTTTCTTTAGTAAAAACTTGTTGGTCGAAGCAAACTTTTTATCAATTTGTTTATTAAACATGATTAGTTTAGTGTTTTTCTACTTATCAGTAGGTATTATGTTTAGACTTACATACGATCTGTTTAATTCAGTAGCATTAGCAATTTTTATTGTGTATATAATTTTAGATAGCTTGTATTTCGGCGTTAAATTATTACTTCCTAATGGATATTGGGAACCCTTTAGAGACTTGGCTATATTCACAAATATGCTCAATAGATATTGGTCAACTTCAAATCTTATAATAGTTTATATTAGACAGATAATAATAGTTTTTATTTTTTATTTAGTTGGATCTTCAATTTTTTTGAATAAGGATTATAAAAAATGAGGATTAAAGGCTTTTTCATAACTTTAGTTGCGATAATATTTCAGGCGTCATTATCGAGTTATAATAATAATAAAAATGTCTTTCCTTTTTTAGATGGCATACCAATAAGCACCTCGGGTCATTATGAGTATCAAAATATTTTATTGTGGTTTGTACCTATTGTTTCCCTAAGTTTTTGTTTCTCTGGGAGTATTAGAGATACATACATTTCGTATGAGCAATTAAAGTTAGTAAGAGAACATAGTAGAGTTAAATGGGTAACATCTCAATTCTTAATAATTACAGTTGTACTTTTAATCTTTACTTTATCTCAGATTGCTATATTTTATATTTATTCACTTGTATCTCTTCATAACCTTGATATTAATTCCGTTATCAATAAAAGATTTGTTATGATGACACTCATGTATTATCTAACCTTACTTAACTTATTTAGTTTTCAATTATTTATGGAGCTTTATTATAAATCTCAAATAGCACAATTAAATATAAGCGTTTATATTATTTTTTCGTTAATTTTAGCAAAGAAGTTAGTGCAATTAAATTCTCCGAAAGTTATTCACTACTTTTTAATTCCAAACTACAGTAATGGATTAAGAACTGGGTTAAGCTATTATTCCCAATCTGGAACTGCTATTATTGAACCATTATTAGGTTTGTTTATTATAATCATTTTACAGATTTCAATAGTTATATTATCTGTCTTAAAGTTCAAAAAAATAGATATGCTAAAAAGTGAGGGCTTACAATGATTGAGGTATTAAACCTAACAAAAAAAATTAAAAAGACTACAGTTTTAGATAATATCTCTTATACATTTGAAAAAGGAACAATTTATGGACTATTTGGGAGTAATGGTTCTGGAAAGACCATGCTACTTCGTGCATTATCCGGGTTAATAGTCCCTACTGAAGGGAGTATAACTATTAAAGGTGAACAATTACATAAAGATATCTCTTTTCCTAAAAGTGTAGGATTAATTATAGAAAATATGCAGTTACTTCCTCAGTATGATGCTTTTACTAACCTTAAAATTTTGTCAAAAATTAAAAAGATCGCATCAGATAATGATATATTAGATTCTATTAGTAGAGTTGGTTTGGAAAATTTTAATAGTGTAAAGGTTAGTAAATTCTCGTTAGGAATGAAACAACGATTAAATATTGCACAGGCTATTTTTGAAAAACCTGATATATTGCTACTTGATGAACCAACAAATGCGATTGATGAAAAAGGAGTTGCATTTGTTCATGACATTCTTTTACAAGAGAAAAAAAGGGGAGCTACCATTATTATTACTAGTCATCACAAGGAAGATATTATATCTTTATGTGACATTGCATTAGAAATGAATCATGGACGTCTAGAAACTTCAGAAAAAGTAATATATAAGAAAGATAGTTAGTTTAAACTGGCTATTTCTTATCCAATGATAGACTGCAGACAAGTTCAACTGCTGTAATGCTAGAAAATCCAATGAAATGCTGATAATTGCGAAGAGATATGATCAGTCAGAAAACAAATCTTAAAAAGAAAAAGTAAATTCATCAATATTTCTAATAAACCTGGCAAACAACCTGTTCGGAGGCATTATAGCTACTTCACTGACGGGATATTTATTTGATGTGACAGGCTCCTTACGCTCAGCTTTCTGGTGCCGGTTTTGTGTTGTTGCTGGGATTGGTTTTTTATGTGTTTGTATTAGGGGATGTAAAACGAATTAAACTGGAATAAAGAGTGCTTGCTGAAAAGCACTCTTTTTCTGCATCGAAAGAATACTTAAGATAAGTCACTCCCAAAAATCGTAACAGTCTGACGGTTAAACATAAACCTCTGCCCGTTCCATTTTAATACGGTTTGAACATATCCCAATGAGTCGGCGTTATACCTTCCCGCTATCCGCTGGTACGCCAATAATTCGTATACGCCGTCTCTGTCAAAATCAACCGGATACAAGCCCGATAAAGGATTCACCCATCCTTCTATCGGCATTTTTAACACACCTTGGCTGTTATAAATCTCATTCAAATATTCCCTGCCCTTGTAAGTAAGGTCGAGGATATACGTTTCGTTTTGCTGATGACTGATAACGCTCGCTTTATATTGATTTTGATACCTCACACTGTACTTTAATTCATCATTCAATACATCTGAATTGAAAATTCGCCGGAACTGCCTGTTTAGATAGGCAAACACATATGCATAAATAGCACCGCCGCTTCCCCCTGTGTCCATTACTACTGCCACATCCTCAATCTTGTCGCCTGTCATATCCCCCAGAAAAAGTGACGGATTGTATCCCATATTGTTTTGAAGCTGAATCCGCTGCTCCTGATGGGTTCTGCCATCACGGATCACCAATGTGATATTTCTCCATAACGGGCTGCCGGGCATTTGATTTCCAGTTAGAAAGACCTCGTCAATAACGCCGTCTCCCGTTACATCGCCGCGGGTAGATACAATGATTGCACGTGAGGAGACAGGCTGCCGAAATACGTATGGATGTTGAACAAGTCCTCTGCCTTCATAAAACCAATAAGGAGCCATTCTGATGTCATACACATTCAATTGTGTCACCTTCCCTAATCAGCTGAATGAATCATTATATGCAGGAATGGCACATCAAAGACATATCTTACACACCAATTAAATCCGTACCATATGAATTATCAATTACACAAAGCCACTCGCCTTGCGCATTCTTTTTAAATACATAGGTCGCCCTTCTTTCCATCGCATACTCGGAGTCCTTTTTATCCGAATCAAGCAGTGTCTGAGAAAGAACGAGTACCGTGTCACCTGCTTCCAACAGGATCATTTTCCCTTGTGTCGGGACAATATGATGATTGAAATAGTTCGCAATCGTGATAAACGCTTTTTTGATTTCTTCCTTGCCTCGCGCGATCATGCCCGGCTTCACAACTAAAACGGCATCTTCCGAATAATAATTCATCAGTGTATCAAAATCTTCATTTTGGATTGCCAAATCACACGCAGAGATGATGTCTTTCAATTGCTGTTCCAAATGAATTCCCCCAATCATCATGATTGGATATATTATACATCGCTAGACCACTGAAACCTTGAAAACAAAATGAAAAGTATCCTTTTTTCCTATATAATCAAATAGATATATTTAACAAAGTACCCAAGTGAAGGGGTGAACATTATTGTCTGCGGAAGTAACGTTACATGACAATATACATTATGATTTAAGTGCGGATTGCCAGCACTGTTTTGGCCTGTGCTGTGTCGCCTTGCCTTATGCGAAGTCGGCAGATTTTGCTTTTGATAAAGACGGGGGCACGCCTTGCCGCAACTTACAATCAAACTATCAATGTTCTATACATAAAGATCTCAGAGAAAAAGGATTTCGAGGCTGCTCTGCATATGAATGCTTTGGCGCCGGCCAAAAAGTATCCCAAATCACTTATGAGGGAAAGGATTGGCGAAACAGCCCCGAAACGGCCAACCAGATGTTTGACGTTTTTCCTATCATGCAGCAGCTGCACGAAATGCTCTGGTATTTACATGAAGCTCTTTCTATAGATATAGCCAAGCCGATTCATTCTGAACTGAGAACCACTTTCGAAAAAATAGAAAGGCTCACCAGACTCAGCAAAGAACGCTTGCTGACACTGCAGGTGGACGAGCATCGAGCTGAGGTCAATGAATGGCTGTTAAAAACAAGTGAACTGGTGCGTGCCCAAGCCCGCCATCCAAAACTCCCGAAAAAGGTCAGCCGGGGAAGTGTCCTGATCGGCGCGAAACTGAAAGGGCTTGATCTGCGAGGAGCAAATCTAAGAGGGGCGCTGCTCATAGCCGCCGATCTGAGAAATGCCGATTTGAGAATGACAGACTTTATCGGTGCAGATATGAGAGACGCTGATCTCAGCGGCGCCGACCTGACCGGGAGCATCTTTTTGACACAGGCACAGGTGAACGCCGCCAACGGCGATTCGAATACAAAGCTGCCGCTGTCTGTACGAACCCCTGCCCATTGGAAATAAAAAAGGACCCGCTAACGGTCCTTTTTTACTGATCAATTCAATCCTTTTTCGTTCCTCTTATCCGGCATTTTCACACTTCTTGCCAAGTATCCCGACAGCCATAACGCAACCAGCAGCATGAAGGTGATCATACCGACGACGCCCAGCCAGTGAAAACCAGACCAGAATAGCCCTCCGATTGTTCCGAAAACACTTGAACCGGCGTAATAAAAGAACAAATACAGCGATGAAGCCTGTGCTTTGTTGTGAAGGGCTCTCCTGCCCACCCAGCTGCTGGCAACTGAATGCCCTCCGAAAAAACCGAATGTAAAGAGGGCAATCCCCAGAATTTTCACTGCCAGCATATTGTTTATCGTAAATAACGCACCTGCAATGACGATGAAAATATTCATCACCAATATTTTCGGATAGCCATACCGATCAACCATTCTTCCAATGAAAGACGAGCTGAAAATGCCTACAATCATCACAATAAAGATCCAGCTGGAAAATGCTTTATTAAGCGAATACGGCGGGCCCAACAGCACATACACAATGTAATTAAACAAGGCAACATTGCTTCCAAGCAGCAAAAAACCAATGAGAAACAAGCTGAATAGTTTACGGTCCCTCAAGTGGCCGATCAGAGACATTCCCAATTTCCCGAGCTTCAATTTTCTTGGCGTAAAATGCCTGGATGGCGGCAAATTTATAAAAAATATAACACTAGCAATCAAACTAATGACACCAATTGTCCCCATCGCCATATGCCAATTCAAGTACTCGCTCAGGAGCCCGGAAACGATCCTTCCGAAAACGGCGCCGATTGCATTTCCGCTGATATATAGCCCCATCGCTGATCCAAGACTTCCGGGTTCAATTTCTTCCCCAAGATAAGCCATCGCAATCGACGGAAGGCCTGCGAGCGCAACGCCTTGAATGGTTCTCAATACGAGCAGTGTATGAAAGCTCGGACTAAAGGCCGATGCCAGACAGAGAACCGATGCGGCCAGCATGGAAATACCCATAATAGGCTTGCGTCCCCACACCTCGGATAATGAACCAAAGACAAGCATGCTCACAGCTAACAGCATTGTGGTAACAGATAAAGAAAGACTCGCCGCAGTAGGCGTTACATGAAATTCCCGCGTGAATTCCTCCATGAGCGGCTGTACGCAATATAGAATCGCAAATGTATTGAAACCCGCAGCGAAGAAAGCAAACGTAATTTTTCGAAAAACCGGTGTGCCTTTTCGAATGTATGTCATCGGGACTTTATCGGTCCCTCATCATGTTGTGGAGCACTGCCATTCATAAACAATCATCCTTTATTTCTTACGAATTCAAACATCCTCGAGTCTGTTTATATTATTATCTTAGCACCGTTGATATATGTTGTATAATGCATATAAAATATCCTTTTCATGCTTATATGTAATAAGGAGAGATGATAATTGGAATGGGAACAACTTGAATATTTTCAAACACTGGCCCGGATGCAGCACGTCACGAAAGCCGCAAAAAGCCTCTCCATCACACAGCCTGCACTTTCACGCTCTATCGCCAGGCTGGAAAATCATTTGGGCGTCCCGCTATTTGACAGGCAAGGACGATCCATCAGCTTAAATCAATACGGACACATTTTTTTACGACGGGTTCAGGCGATGATGAAGGAGTATACCGAAGGAAAAGAAGAAATCCAAGCCTTATTAAAGCCAGACCAAGGCGTAGTCTCTCTCGGTTTTTTACATACATTAGGCACCACGCTCGTGCCCGATCTCATCGGCTCCTTTCAGCAGGAATACCCCAACATTTCCTTCCAGCTGAAGCAAAACCACTCTTATTGGCTGCTTGAACGATTAAAATCCGGAGATCTGGACCTCTGTCTCCTCGCTTCGATTAAGCCTGAAAATCCGATCCAATGGATCAAGCTGTGGAGTGAAGAACTCTTTGTATTTGTGCCAAATGATCACCCATTAGCCAGTCGCGAAAGCATTACCCTGAATGAGATTGCCGGGGAGCGTTTTATTTTATTGAAAAAGGGCTATGCGCTTCGGATGACGGTCGATGAGCTGTTTGAGAAGGCCAATATACAGCCGAACATTATGTTTGAAGGAGAAGAAGCAACTACTGCCGCAGGTTTTGTGGCAGCCGGTCTGGGCATATCTATTCTCCCAGACCTGAAAGGCTTAGACCAAAGCAAAATCACCAAAATCCGCGTCAGCTGGCCGGAATGTCAGCGTGTCATAGGAATTGCCTGGATAAAAGGCAGGTTTTTATCACCGGTTGCTGAGACCTTTAAACAATATGTGATCAGCCATTTTTCTGAGTAGGAAGGATTCAAGCATGAATGTCAAAAAAATCACGTCAGAACAGGATTTACATACAGCGTTTGAAATCAGAAAGGCAGTATTTGTAGAGGAACAAGGCTGTCCCATTTCGGATGAATTCGATGAGTTCGATACACTCCACGGTGACTGCCAGCACATCCTGGCTTATCATCAGAATGTACCTGTTGGCACTGCACGTGTCCGTATCGTTGGCCACACGGGGAAACTGGAACGAATCTGCATTCTGAAGTCTTACCGCAAATTCGGTTTGGGAAAAGTGATCGTCGATGCATTAGAACGTATTGTAAAAGAACAAGGCATTTCTGCCTTCAAACTGCACGGCCAGACACAGGCGGCAGGCTTTTATGAAAAGCTCGGCTATCGGACTGCATCAGAAGAATTTATGCTGGACGGCATTCCGCATGTGCTGATGACAAAACAAGACGATTCTGCGCTATAGATTGTTCACAAATTTGTCACTTATGAGCATGAACGGTTCATTGGTATACTAATCACCGATTATGGAGAGAAGGAATGATTGTATGCCAGCAAATAAAAAAGAAGGCCTTATATTTGGCGTGATGATGTGCTTTGGAATGGTTTGCGTCATGTCGATTTACAATGCCATCATCAACCGAGCCATCTACGATTTTTCACTGATGACCGTTTTTGAAATGGTCATCGGTTTTATGATCGCCCTCCTGTTAGATTTACTGTTAGTGGGCCCCCTCGCCAAGAAGATTGCATTCCGCATGCCGTTCGACAAGACTAAAAAAATTTATGTCATCCTTGCCATGTCAACTTGTATGGTGATTGGCATGGTACTTTGTATGTCTGTGTTCGGTTTAGTGACAGCGGTTCTAGCAAATGGGCTGAACGGGGACAGCCTCTTCAGTGCTTATCTTATGATTGTGTTGAAAAATTTCATCCTGGCCTATCCGTTGCAATTACTGATTATGGGCCCATTAGTCAGAGGAGTTTTCATGAAATTTGTAAAACCAAAGCTCACAGCCGCAATTTAAATAGAAAAGGAGTGAGCCTGACACTCACTCCTTTTGCTCATGAATCGAATGTAAAACAAGCTCCGCAAAAGCCTCTGCGGCAGGCAGCTGCCATTTTTTCTTTTTGGGTGTGAGTAAATCGGATCGAGGGCTTCACCATGCTGGAGATTTTTCAGCTTATGTTTTTCACTTCCATTAATCCCTATACCTTACCACATAGTTTTTATACAATTCTTCGTTATAAAGGATTTCTTCGCCATGTGAAGAGCAAATGAGCGTTGGTTTGATTTGATCTATGATTGAGCCGCTGTCGATGTTCTCATTTATATCAACACTGAATCTTCTTATAGGTGGGTGTAAATCCTCCTTACTTGTGATAAAAAGGTCGCCCGTCAATAGCGTACGATCGATTTTATGATAATACACAACATGCCCCGGCGAATGGCCAGGTGTTAAATAGTATTTCAGAGGCAGATGAGCAAGCGTTTGCTCCGTCAGCGGCTGTACAATATGGGCTACCCCTGTGTTCTCCACTTCATTTTTGTTCGGATATGGCTCTTCCCCATTGATGTACTTTAGTTCTTTCTGGTGCGCAAAAATCGGAATATCAAATCTCTCTAACCATTTTGATGCACCCCCGATATGATCACTGTGGCCATGGGTAAGCAAAATGGCTTTTGGATTGCCGATCGCTAACGCTGCCCTAATTTGAGCATCAGCAAAACGTTCTATTCCCGTATCAACAATATAAACATCATCACCATCTTTGATAAACCAGGTATGAACCGGAATACGAAGAGGCACATCAAGCTCAAATTCACATTGAAAGACATGTTCTGATAGTTGTCTCAAATTCACGCAAACCATCTCCTGTGGAAATTTTTTGATAGTTTTAAAGAAAACAGAAGTGAACGGACTATTTTCACCCACGCTCGAGCTGACTGGATTCTTGAGAGGAAACGCCGATTTTCGCCAGCATCAGCTCAACTTGTTAACGTTGTCCATTAATAATCCCTTTTGTTCCCCTTCTTCACATATTCCCAATCACGTTCTATATTCTTCCTCACTCTATGAAGGAGTGCAGAAATGGTTTCCTTTTCCTCTGAAGTAAAACCGGACAAGGCCACTTCCGTGGAATGTTCTCCTTCTCTTCTTAACAATGGATATACCTTTTTCCCTTTCTCAGTCGGGAACAGTTTTTTTATTTTTTTATTTTGCTCATCCGGCAGTTTTTGAATAAATCCCTGCATTTCCAGCTTCTTAATGGCCCGCGCGGCCGTTGTCCGGTCCACTTTTATCATTTCCGCCAATTTTTCTTGAATAATTCCCGGATTTTCGTATATACGCACGAGATAGAGATACTGCCCTCTTGTTAAGTCTAAATCTTTAAATTCGATGTTGCTTATGGAATCCAACGCTCTTGCTATCATGCCGATCTCACGCAAAATATCATTCATTCCTAAAACCCCTCACGTATTTTTGTTGCAATTACAACAAAAATGTTTTAACCTTACTATTATAAGACCACATGCGTGCTGTACAGTCCAGACTAATATCAGAAAAGGATTGATTCATAATGAATATAAAAAGAATAACAACTGAAGCTGATTTACATGAAGCTTTAAAGATTAGAAGAGGCGTTTTCATTGAGGAGCAACATGTGTCTGAAGCCGATGAGTTCGATGAATTTGATACGCTTCAGGAACAATGCCAGCATATCTTGGTATATCATGAGAATCAGCCTGTCGGCACCGGACGCGCGCGCATCGTTGGCCATACAGCAAAGCTGGAAAGAATCTGCATCCTAAAACCTTACCGTAAGTACGGATTGGGGAAGATCATCGTAAGCGGGTTAGAGGAAATCATGAAAGAAAAAGGACTGACTTCATATAAGCTGCATGGTCAAACACAAGCGGCAGGCTTTTATCAAAAACTGGGCTACCAGATTTCTTCACAGGAATTTATGGAGGACGGCATCCCTCACGTCTTGATGACAAAAGAAATATCGCGGAATATAACATGAAATATATGTATTACGGAATAGGCATACTCATATTAAGTTTGGGCATTTCCTTAACCATACAATCAGGACTGGGCACATCACCCTTCGATGCCCTTTTGGTTGGTCTGTCAAAAAAAATCGGTCTTACCGTAGGAAGCTGGGAGGTCCTTATTTCTGTGATCCTCTTAATCTGCAACGCTATATTAACGAGAAAAAAACCTATTTTGCTGGGCTTGATTACAGCATTCATTACTGGAATAGGCATTGACCTATGGTTGTTTGTTGTAAAAAACACCATCTATCTAAACTCGTTGTTAAGCAAACTGATTTGTTTTGGAATTGGTTTGGTGCTCATCGGTCTTGGAACAGCCATCTATCTTCAGACGAAATTCGCATCAACACCGATCGATCATTTAACACTTATTATCCGAGATCTCTCCAAAAGAACAATATTGTTTTCAAGGACATTGGTATACGCTCTTTTCTTAGTATTAGCCATCATCTTTAAAGGCCCTATCGGCATCGGAACTCTTTTAACGGTTTGTTTGGGAGGAATGCTCCTTCACGTTTTTATGCCTATTGTGGAAAGACATTTCTTATCAAAGAATAGAAGAGGTTATTAAGAAACCTCTTCTCGATCCAAAAAACGAAACGCAAAACAAGCCCCGTTTCGTTGTCAATTCTTTATCTCTGGTACTGTTGAGGTTTTATAATCAATTAAAATTTATAGTACCAAAAAATCGCAATTTCATTTGCTGTTGGAAAGTTGGAATAAAGCATCGTATCAACCGCACCTATTATAAAGTGATGTTTGGCATAAAAATGACAAGCTGAAATATTAATATCTTGGGTTTCAAGCATAAGACCACAAAAATGATTCTCCTTTGCCCACTCAATCGCTTTATGTAATAATGCTGTTCCAACACCTTTTTTTCTATAGTCTTTTGCCACGGCAATGTCCTCTATTAGTGCATACCCATTCCAGTTAGAACGGATCTTAATCCGGCCAATGCAGTTGTTTTCAAGATAATATAAAAAAGCCGCTTTCCCCTCTTCTTCAACATAACTAACATCCATGTCATCATCTTCATATTGTTTAAAATAAGGTTTAGAAAATCGTTCCTCAGTATATGTCCAAACACCGTTTTCAAAAGCAGGTATCATTCTCCCAAAAACAACGAAAGGTTCGTTTGGTTTATTGAAATCTTTCATATTCAAATGAGTCATTTTCATGATCATATCAATCTCCGCCAATCGAGATAATATTTAGTAAACTCGTTTCGATACTATTCAACAACAGCTTCCAAAAGTGTACTCTTTAAGAGAACAGCATTAGATAAGGCATCCATTACCTTATATATTTCACTATCTTAATGAGGTATTTCAACAGAGGCTTGTGGTACAGTAAAAAGGAATAGAAACAAGAGAAAAGAAGATGAACCTATGCCCACTAACAATAAACTCAATGAGAAATATCATACTTCCTTCAACTCGCCCACAACCCTGTTGACTAGTATCCGTGGAGAGAGGAAGCTTTGACACAGCTTCTGCCATTGATGACATCTCTATTGAAGTATCCAAAGGACAACCAAGGATCGCTCTTTGACTTTTTCAAGAAGAAAGTAGAGTGAATAAAGGAGTGATTGAGTATGTTAACAAGAGAAGATATCTTTAAACACGTCAAAGAAAAATACGGTACATCGCCTGATTACCCGTGGGAGAAATACCCAAACTATGCTTCTTTGAGACATACATCAAACAAAAAATGGTACGGTCTTATCATGAATGTTCTCCCAGAAAAATTAGGCTTGGATGGTCATGGCGAAATAGATATTCTAAATCTAAAATGTCCCCCTGAAATAAGTGATCGCTTAAGAAACGGGGAAAATATCTTACCCGGATATCATATGGATAAGGAACATTGGATTTCAATTGTTTTAGAACGGACAGATCCAGAAGGCGAAATCTATAACTTAATCGAGCAGAGCTTTCATTTAACCAAGTGAAGATAAAGAGTGTTCCTGCTAATCAAGCTGCGAAGAGTAGTGGGCACTTTCATTTTAGGATACTGTTCTTCACTCTGTCCACAAACGCAACTTAGTTCATCTGGTGCGAGAGTGGGAGAAGAATTTCAACCAACTTCTTATGTAAAAGGATGAATAGTTATGACAAATAACTTAAAACAGAGAAGAATCATTTTAGATTTAGCAGTTACTTTAGATGGTTTTATTGAAGGGAAAAATGGAGAAGTTGATTGGTGTATTATGGACCCTGATATGGGGTTTACTGATTTTTTAAATCAAATTGATACTATTTTATATGGTAGAAAAAGCTTCGATTTATGGGGACAATACATTCCAAAAAATGAAGACCCTGATACAGAAAAGGAACTTTGGAAATTGGTTCATAGTAAAAAGAAATATGTTTTTTCCAGAACACAAAATGAGATTGATAATCAAGCCATATTTATAAATGATAATATTCTTGAAGAAGTAAATAAATTGAAGAAAAATCCTGGTAAAGACATCTGGCTATATGGTGGAGCGAGTCTCATTACAACTTTTATAAATTTGGGGCTTGTTGATGAATTTAGATTATCTATTCACCCTGTTGTTTTGGGAGAAGGAAAACCGTTGTTTATTGATGTAAAACAGAGGATAAATTTAAAAATGGTGAATACAAGAACATTTTCCTCTGGCGTTGTGCAAATCGTTTATCATTGGAATGGCTAACATTGTAAAGTAACACTCGACAGTAATCCTTCTTATTGAACTAAAGGGGAATCCATAAATAATGGGTTCCCCTTAATATACTATGGAATTATCAATATCAAATTTTCTGTAATAAAAGAGGATTGAAAAGGACGATGTCTCCTCAATTAACATCATTAAGCATTATAGTATATTTTCTTCTCCCTCTTTTAAGTAATCGGCTAAGTTTTGTATTTATAAAAAAACGAAAGAAGGTGATCCAATGCCTACTAACAATAAACCCAATAGATTAATCGCTGAGAAATCTACTTATTTTACTTCAACATGCTCATAACCCTGTGGACTGGTTCCCTTGGGGAGAAGAAGCATATGAAAAAGCGAAACGCGAAAACAAGCCTGTTCTCGTATCTATTGGGTATAGCTAACGATGGCTAATCTAAAGAACATGCTATTGATGCCATGTTTATTCATTTTACAAAAAAGGATCAACCTTGAATTACTTTCACAAGATTGATCCTTTCACTCATTTAGCCATGTCTCCGCGAACGTTTATATACATTCAAGATTACTAGCCAACAAATAACAATGATTCCTGCAAAAAGTATGAGCATATTGCTATACAAATAGGTAGAGTGATCAACGTCAATAGGCAGCAGCCTATGATCTAGGAAGCCGATAGATAATAAACCGCCTACAATCGCAATACCCGTTCCCTCTGATAAAAAGCTCGTGAAATTAAGCAAACTCATTCCAGCGCCCGCTTCCTTTTCTTTCAAACTGCTAGACACAACTGTAGATATAACTGTTTTTGTGAAAGATAGCCCCCCAAAAACAAAAATTACTATAATTGTCATGATCCATGGTGCTGCATCTATAAAAAAGGCAGCGATTAAAAAGCCGGAAGAAAGCAATGCACTTCCAATAGTTAGTACATACAAGGAACCTTTCCGATCAACAAGCAATCCCCCAATGTAACCAAAGATGATGACACTCATTGTTCCGGGGAAAATAATGCCGCTTCCAATTGCTGCAGTACTTAAATGGTGAACATCTTTCATCATGTAAGGAACCATAGAGACAAATCCTGCTACTGTACCAAATATTAGTCCTCCGCAAAGGGTTCCAATCACAAAAAAGACGTTTTTCCCTAATTCAGGGTCAACAAAAGGGTCCTGAGCTTTCCTAATGTGTTGCACAAATATGAAGAAAGCAAGGATACTGATGATCAGAAAAGAAAATCTATAAGATGTTGTAAACAGCATAAAAAATACGATACCTGCAGACATCAATATAATCCCTGCCATATCAATGTGTCCTCTTATTCTCTCTTCCTTTTTCAACAATTTTATAAGGAATGGAACGGTGATAATTGTTGCAGTTGGAATAAGCAGCAAATACGACCAATGGATATAATGAGCAACCATTCCGCCAATAGCTGGCCCAACACCTTCTCCCATTGCTACCAGGGACCCGATCAGGCCAAATGCTTTCCCCCTGTTCTCTTTTGGAATATAGCGCGCAACGACAACCATCACAAGAGCTGGGAATGCGGCTGCACCAATTCCTTGAATAAATCGGGCTAGAATGAGAATAGGAAAGAAAGAGTGTCCAACAAATCCAATGATCGACCCTAAGCCATTTACCATAATCCCAAATAGAAGCAGATTTTTGATGCCCAGCTGGTCTGATAGCTTTCCATATAGAGCTGTTCCAATGGAGAAGGTTAACATAAAGGCTGTATTCACCCAGTTTGCACTTGCTGGCAGTTTATTAAACTCGTTGGCAATATCAGGTAATGAGACGTTCAGAACCATTTCATTTAATACGCTGAAAAATGATAGAACACAAAGCCAAATCAAAACTTGATTGTGCCGTAAAGTTGACTGTGAATAAGACGTATTCACAATTTCCCCTCCATTAATGAGGGCAGACGCAGTTTATAGGGTCATTGATACGCTTCCCTCTTTTAATTGTACCCTGTTCATTTTATTGCACTTCATAATAACTCCCCCTACATTTGATTGATATGATCTTATTATATATAGACTAAGGATTAAACTTTTACTTTTTTTATAAAAATTTGACCAGATTGCGAAACAAGGAAAAACGTTATTCGCATTTATCTCAAGTGGCAAAATGAAACATTAGTTTATATTTTCACATCACAATTATCGATAAGCAGTCAGTTATTGTATTTGTTTAGGATAACTGTGGTAACCTGAATATAACCAACTTAGGAAGAAGGTGATCCCATGCCAAATAAAAGTAAACCCAATAGATTAATCGCTGAAAAGTCTCCTTATTTACTCCAACACGCCCACAACCCTGTGGACTGGTTCCCGTGGGGAGAAGAAGCATTTGCAAAAGCAAAACGCGAAAACAAGCCGGTTCTGGTCAGCATCGGTTATTCGACGACTTGTCATTGGTGGCCTGGGATAATCAAATCGTGTGGAACTCCATTAAAAGATAACAGAAGCCATTTTAAACGATAATACTATTTGTTCAAACAATACAGTCTACCTTTTATTTCATTCATTTTCTAAAACCTGTAATCCGTAACCACGCGGTAGCAGGTTTTTTTATTTGCTTGACTTAGAGTTAACTCTAAATTGTAAACTAACTTTAATTAAATGAGAGGGATGATGTTGTTGTATTCCATTAGTAAAGCTGCTGAGAAGACTAGTATTAGTTCGTATACATTAAGATATTACGAAAAGATTGGGTTACTTCCACCACCAAAACGAAAAAACAGTGGAAGGCGTTTTTATACGGAGACTGATATTCAGTTCATGTTATTCCTGAAAAGTTTAAAGGAAACAGGTATGTCTTTGGAGGATATTAATGAGTTTGTCAAAGACGGATGCATTTTGGAAAAAATCAATTCGGATGTTAAATCGGCACAACTCTCCCCATCTATAAATAAACGTATTGAGATTTTAACCAAGCACTTAGAGAAAATGGAAATTAAAAAAAGGGAGCTGGAAGAAGTGATTTCTACTACAAAAGGAAAACTGGATACATATTATTCAATTTTGAAAGAGGAAGTGGAAAACAAATGAAACATTTAAATATATACATAATGTTACTTGGCTTCTCTATTTTCACGGGAGCTACTTTTAATCTTGCAAAATATACAGTTGGATATTTTTCTCCATCGTCTTCTGCGGCATGGCGTTTCGGTTTAGCGGCTGCAGTGATGCTCATCATTTTGATTTTTACTGAAGGTATAAAGAAGAGTCAATTACGGAAAAACGCCGTTTCATACATTGTTCTTGGAATTATAGGAATCTTTGGATTTAATGCCTTGTTTTTTGTTGGTTTAAAATATACATCTCCCGTTAACGGAGCATTAATAATGGGGCTGAATCCTTTATTAACAGCAATTCTCGCTCGAATTATCTTAAAGGACAACATGACAAAAAAACAAGTACTCGGCATATTCTTTGCATTCATCGGTGTATTGTTAGTCATTACACAAGGTTCTATCGAAACCATTAAAACCTTATCAATTTCAGGAGGAGACTTAATAATCTTTACAGGTAACGTTTGTTGGGCACTTTATGGCGTACTTGGACGTCGGTTTGTAAAGGATGGTACACCGCTATCTACAACCACTTATACGATGGTTATTGGTGCTGTTAGTTTAATAGTAGTTTCCTTATTTACATCCAAACCTGTTTCTTTATCGAACATCCCGATTGGAGTTTGGGGGGCAATTGCTTTTATGGCTTTTTTTACAAGTGTTTTGGGTTACCTATGGTGGA
The DNA here is from genome assembly GCF_000009045.1 of Bacillus subtilis subsp. subtilis str. 168. Lineage (GTDB taxonomy): Bacteria > Bacillota > Bacilli > Bacillales > Bacillaceae > Bacillus > Bacillus subtilis. Next base: position 4,190,918 of record NC_000964.3, read on the forward strand.
ATCAGGGGATTAAAGAGATTGGAGCTAGTAAAACATCTTTATTTTTCAACCTTGTTCCCGTTGTAACGATGATTATTTCATTTGCCGTTGGAACACCAATAAAGGTATTTCAAGTTATTGGGGCTGTGCTAGTTATATTAGGCGTTTTAACCGCTTCGGGGGTAATACGTATTCCTAAGTACAATACTAAAGAACAGTCAGCTATATAAAGAAATAGGGAGTATTTTTGAGAAAATGTGTTAAGTTAAATATACACTAATTATAGGAAGAAGGTGATCCCATGCCAAACAAAAGTAAACCCAATAGATTAATCAATGAGAAATCACCATATTTACTCCAACACGCCCACAACCCTGTGGACTGGTTCCCGTGGGGAGAAGAAGCTTTTGAAAAAGCAAAACGCGAAAACAAGCCGGTTCTGGTCAGCATCGGTTATTCGACTTGTCATTGGTGCCACGTGATGGCCCACGAAAGCTTTGAAGACGAAGAAATCGCGCGTCTTCTCAATGAACGGTTTGTGGCGATTAAAGTCGACCGGGAAGAGCGGCCTGATGTGGATTCTGTTTATATGAGAATCTGCCAGCTGATGACCGGGCAGGGCGGCTGGCCGCTGAATGTGTTTATCACGCCTGATCAAAAGCCGTTTTACGCGGGTACATATTTTCCAAAGACGAGCAAATTCAATCGTCCCGGTTTTGTTGATGTGCTTGAGCATCTGTCTGAGACGTTTGCGAACGACCGCGAGCATGTCGAGGATATTGCGGAGAACGCCGCTAAACATTTGCAGACCAAAACAGCTGCAAAAACTGGTGAGGGCCTTAGCGAATCAGCGATTCACCGGACATTCCAGCAGCTTGCCAGCGGGTTTGACACGATCTACGGCGGTTTCGGGCAGGCACCGAAATTTCCAATGCCTCATATGCTGATGTATTTGCTACGTTATGATCACAATACAGGGCAGGAGAACGCTCTATACAACGTGACGAAAACATTGGACAGCATGGCGAATGGCGGCATTTACGATCATATCGGCTATGGGTTCGCCCGCTATTCGACCGATGACGAGTGGCTCGTTCCCCACTTTGAAAAAATGCTGTACGACAATGCGCTGCTGCTGACCGCTTATACAGAAGCCTATCAGGTCACGCAAAACAGCCGCTATAAAGAGATTTGTGAGCAGATCATTACGTTCATTCAGAGGGAAATGACTCATGAAGACGGAAGCTTTTTCTCGGCTTTGGACGCGGACACAGAAGGAGAAGAAGGAAAGTACTACGTGTGGTCAAAGGAAGAGATTCTAAAAACGCTCGGGGACGATCTCGGAACGCTGTATTGCCAAGTGTATGACATCACTGAAGAAGGAAACTTTGAAGGCAAAAATATTCCTAACCTCATTCACACAAAGCGAGAACAAATCAAAGAGGATGCCGGGTTAACCGAAAAAGAGCTCAGTCTCAAACTCGAAGACGCAAGACAGCAGCTCTTGAAGACACGCGAGGAAAGAACCTATCCGCATGTCGATGATAAAGTGCTTACCTCATGGAACGCGCTGATGATCGCGGGTCTTGCGAAAGCGGCAAAGGTATACCAGGAGCCGAAATATCTCAGCCTAGCGAAAGACGCCATCACATTTATTGAAAACAAATTAATCATCGACGGCCGTGTGATGGTCCGATATCGTGATGGCGAAGTGAAAAACAAAGGCTTTATCGACGATTACGCTTTTCTCCTATGGGCTTATCTGGATCTCTATGAAGCTTCGTTTGATCTTTCTTATTTACAAAAAGCGAAGAAACTGACAGACGATATGATCAGCTTATTTTGGGATGAGGAGCATGGCGGATTCTACTTCACCGGACACGATGCAGAAGCCTTAATCGTACGGGAAAAAGAAGTGTACGACGGCGCCGTGCCTTCAGGAAACAGTGTGGCAGCTGTTCAGCTGCTGCGTCTCGGGCAAGTCACAGGCGACTTATCACTGATCGAAAAAGCGGAAACAATGTTTTCCGTGTTCAAGCCAGACATAGAAGCGTATCCGAGCGGCCATGCTTTCTTTATGCAAAGTGTGTTAAGGCATCTGATGCCTAAAAAAGAAATCGTGATTTTTGGCAGCGCAGACGATCCAGCCAGAAAACAAATTATAGCGGAGCTTCAAAAAGCCTTTAAGCCCAACGACTCCATTCTGGTGGCAGAGCAGCCCGAGCAATGCAAAGACATTGCGCCATTTGCAGCAGACTACCGCATCATAGACGGCAAAACAACCGTTTATATTTGTGAAAACTTCGCCTGCCAGCAACCGACAACAAATATTGAAGAAGCGATCCACACATTAATAAGCAGCAGGGATTAAGACCCTTGCTGCTTACTTTTTGATTTCTTATGGTACCATAAAGCGATCCCCGCAAACACAAGGTTGACCGCTATCGTAAAGAAAGCCTCCCACATCGGGTTCCCCCGCGTAACGGTAAACAGAGAAGGAATTCCTCCATACACACTGTTTTTTTCTGTAATAAACATACACAAAAACATATTATTCGCGGCATGGGCGCCAAGTGATATTTCGATGCTCCCAGTTTTAATCGTGTAATACGTCCACACAAACCCAAATGTTAAGTACTCAATTCCTGCCCAGACAGCGCCATTGTTCATTTCTGGATTCGCAAAATGCAATACGCCAAACAATCCTCCGACAATCAGTGTCAAAAATAGAGGATTTTTCGTCAATCTCCCGAAAGCTTGAAGCAAAAATCCCCTGAAAAATAGTTCCTCAGCTGATGTCTGAATCGGAACCAAAATGAGGGCAGCCGCTAGCAGCCAGATAAATCGTGATGCATTAAACTCTTGCATTGAATAGCTATCAGGATGAATCACAAAATCAATCAATTGTACGGCGATCATTAGCAAGAAATAAGCAATAAAACCAAAGGAAATTCTCCGCCAATTCATCTTTGAATTTGGTGTTATCACCGTTCGGAAAGGCCGCTTCAAAATAAAGCGCACAGCCAGCCAAACTCCCGGAATGGCGAATAAATAAATCACATGGGACAAATAAAGATCTACGAGGGGATCACTCAGCACAGCTTCATCCAAATCAAACGTGATATTGGGATTCACAATAACCGTGAACAATATAGCGAAAAGGTAAGCTATATTCCCTAATACATATAACCCTACCATCACCAAAAAAGCGAAAAAATATCTCCACAACGTATTGTTTCCTTCTATAGGACGGATAAATGAATTCATTCCTTCTATGTCTCTTCCTTTCAATGAGAATATTACTATATATTTGCATAAATTGGTCTATGAATCTACTGTTTTGGAAATCTTTTAAGCAAAATTAAAATATAAAGTGTGAATTTAGTTCTTCCATCTAGTGATTTGAACTCTGTTGCCAATGAACCAAGATACTTATAATAGTCCCAAGAGGGGAATTTTCAGTCTTTTCTACTACTCAAAAGGGGGTTTTTTATGAATACGATCTTCAAACAAAAGAATACACATCCTTTCTCAAACGCAGCGAATCGTTTAGACCGCCTTCCGATTTCACGCGTTCATTTCCAAGTGTTAACCGCTCTCGGCATTGTTTATTTCTTTGATCTCGCAGATTTATTTACCCTCAGCAACGTAGCGCCGGCACTGATCGAGCATTGGGGCATCCCGCTTTCAACTATTGCTAACGTAACGGCCGCTTCGTTTTTAGGCATGTTTTTAGGCGCTTCACTGGGCGGACGGCTGTCCGATCGAATCGGCCGCAAAAAAGCCTTAAATCTATTTGTCTTTGTTTTCTCAATCGCATCGCTATGCAATGCTGCGGCATGGGACATTCCATCTTTAATGACATTCCGTTTCCTCACCGGATTTGGCGTTGCAGCCGCCATGGTCATTACGAATAGCTATTTGGCGGAATTTTTCCCTTCAAGTGTACGTGGAAAATATATTTCTTTTTGTGCCATGATTGGATTGATTGGGGTTCCGATCACCAACATTGTGTCTGCCTTTGTCATTCCTCTTGGTTCATGGGGATGGAGGCTAGTATTTGTATGGGGTGCCGTCGGCCTTATTTATTTTTTCTTCATCCACCGTCTGGAAGAGTCACCTCGCTGGCACGAAAATCGCGGGGAATATGCGAAAGCCGATGCGATCCTCACCCGAATTGAAGAACAGGTTGAAAAGGAGAAAGGCCCGCTTCCGGCAGCATCCCAGCCTAAAGTAAGCGAAACTGTTAAGCAGAATGCAGGTTACGCAGGCTTATTGAAAGGCAGAAACCTCAAAATTACCATCGTATTATCTGCTGTATGGATTTTTGAAACGTTTGGGTTTTACGGATTTGCTTCATGGGTTCCAAGCCTGCTAAAAAGCAATGGCGTAACCATGGAAAATACATTATGGTATAACGTATTGCATTCCGTCGGCGCTCCACTTGGCGCACTGCTCGGCTCCATGATTTCCGAAAGATTTCAAAGAAAATGGATTTTAGCTGCGAGTGCGTTTCTGACGGCCATCGCCGGGCTCTTATATGGTATGACTTTTATTCCCATCATGATCATTGTATTTGGTTTTATCGTGAATATCACAGAACGGGTCTTTACCTCGAACTTATACGCCTATACATCTGAACCTTATCCGACTGAATACCGCTCGTCTGGCAGCGGTTTAGCCTATGGTCTTGGCCGTTTTTCAAACATTTTTGGCTCATTGCTTGTCGGATTTATTGCCGTTCAGCTCGGCTATATCAGCGTCTTCTTATTTATTGGGGGCTGTTGGCTCGCATGCTCCTTGCTGTTAATCTTCTTCGGTCCTAATACGAATGCAAAACAGATTTAAAAAAGTCAGTGCGGATCTGCCGCACTGATCTCATTACAATTGCTTCAAAATCCTTGCGGGGTTTCCGCCTACAACAGTATTAGCGGGTACATCCTTAGTGACAACAGATCCAGAAGCAATCACTGCGTTATCACCGATTGTCACTCCCGGGTTAATCACCGCCCGGCCTCCAATCCAAACTTGATCTCCAATTGTCACAGGCTTACCGAACTCCTTCCCGGATTTCCTTTCGATCGGATCAAGAGGATGACCGGCCGTGTAGATATGTACACCTGGCGCAATCAAACAATGACAGCCGATACGCACCTCACACACATCTAAAATGACACAGTCAAAATTAACAAATGTATGATCTCCGATATGAATGTGATAGCCATAATCACAGCGGAATGTCGGCAAAATCGTGACTTGATCCCCAACCGAACCGAGCAGCTCCTTCAAAAGCTTCGTCCGCACTGCATCATCTTCCGGTGTTTCGTTGTATTGTCTAATCAGCTGTCTCGCATGCTTGCGTTCTAGTAATAGTTGTTGATCTTCCGAATTGTATAATTCTCCGGCTGCCATTTTTTCTTTTTCTGTCCTCAGCATTTAAGTCACTCCAGATGTCAGATTGTAATCTCGATCAAATTTCCTTCATCATCCTCAATCACGCTTTCATAGTAGCCGTCTCCTGTTGTCCTCGGGCCGTTTACTACTGCGAAACCATCCGCCTTCAATCGATCAGTCAGTTCGTCAACTTTCTCCCGGCTCCCAACGGAAAAGGCAATATGTGCCCAGCCTGTCATTGTTTGTGAGGGCGGATCGGTCACATTCCCTTTTTTCATAATTTCCAGCCTTGCTCCGGAATCAAACGTAATAAAATAAGACTTAAAATCTTTTTTCTCATTATGATACAAATCATTCGCTTCGCCATTAAAATACGATTCATAAAAAGACTTCATTCGCTCTAAATCATTGACCCAGACCGCTGTATGTTCAATCTGCATTTCTTCCTCCTCCTTCGCCTTCAATGAAGTTATAAGGTATGAAATGCATTTCAGTTCAAGCTTTTTTCTTAAATTTATGCTGAATTTTGATATCAGCGGGTTCATCCTGCAAAAATAGAGAAAATGCTGCGATGCCGAGCTGCTCAAGATTCAAATCAAGCGACGGAAAACCAAGAACACGGCTGATAGAAGTATTTCCCTCGCCTATGATTTCAACATCCCAATTATTCTTTTTGGCAAATAGATGAATTCCAGCTGCCACTTCATCACTATTTGCATAAATAGCAGTCGGAACCCGCCCGCTCATATAAAAATGTTCAGCTGCCAGCTCACCATCATTCATATCGTTGCATCCGGACAGCATATGGCGGTCTTCCAACCTTCCGCAGACAGCTTTATAGGCCGCAGCTTTATCAGCCGTGCTCGGGCTCCTATCAGCTTCTCTGACACACGTAAAAGCAATATTCTCATGCCCGCGGCTCTTTAAATAGCGAAAGCTCTCTGCATAAGCAGTTTTTCTGTCATTAAAAGCACAAGGGACATCAATGTCTCCGGTATCCTCACAAGCGATGACCGGCCCATATTCCTGATAAGCTAAAATGCTGTCCCAATGATTGGCGCGGGAAGTAATGATGAGACCGTCTATTTTCTTCGTTCTTAACAGCTCTAAATATTTGATTTCAATATCGGGGTTATAATTGGTGGGGAGAAGGGTCGTTGCATACTCATGCTGAAAAGCCGCCTTGGTGATTCCGTTAACGATTTTATCAAAGCAGGGATGATCGCTATAAGGCAGAATCACACCGACCGTATGGGTTTTCCCGCGAATGAGATCGATTGCGGTTCGATTTGGTGTATAATCCAATTCCTTCATGACTTGATGAACAAGCTTTCTCTTTTCTTCAGATACATACGGATGATGATTCAATACACGCGAGACAGTCGAAACAGATACATTTGCCAGTCTTGCGATCTCTTTTATATTTGCCATCTCTTTCTCCTTTTCATATAAAAAAAGCAGTAAGTGTAAAATCCTTACTGCTATCTCATCATATATTGATGATAAGTTCAACAGGACAATGGTCGGAACCCATGACGTCCGCTGATATGCTGGCATCTTCAATCTGTTCCTTAAGGCTTTCAGAAACAACAAAATAATCAATCCGCCATCCAATATTTCTGTCCCGGGCGCCGGCACGATACGACCACCAGGAATAAGCGCCTTCAAGATCAGGATAAACATGACGAAAAGAATCAACAAAGCCAGCTTCTAAGAAACGAGTGAATGCCTCTCTTTCTTGATCTGAAAATCCAGCGTTATTCCGGTTCGCCTTTGGATTTTTCAAGTCAATCTCCTGATGGGCTACATTCAAATCACCGCATAAAATCACTGGTTTTTTCTGATCCAATTCAAGAATATAAGACAGTAAAGCCTCTTCCCATTGCATGCGGTAATCAATCCGCTCTAATCCCCTTCTGGAATTGGGCGTGTAAACAGTCATCACAAACACGTTTTCAAATTCCAGCGTAATCACTCTGCCTTCTTGGTCATGCTCTTCTACTCCGATACCGTAGATGACCTGCAGCGGTTCTTGCTTAGAAAAAACAGCTGTGCCGGAATATCCTTTTTTCACTGCATAATTCCAGTACACATGATAGTCTTCAGGCTGGAGATCAACCTGGCCGTCCTGTATCTTCGTTTCCTGAAGACATATAATATCTGCATCCTCTTCTTTCAAATAAGAGAGGAAATCCATTTTTCTCATCACAGCCCGCAGGCCGTTTACATTCCATGAAATCAACTTCATGTTTCATCCTCCCCCCTATAAAAAAGAGCAAGAACCCGAAGGTCCTTGCTCTTTACATATCAGCTTACTCACCGCTTACGTATGGAAGTAAAGCCATTTGACGTGCGCGTTTGATCGCTGCAGTCAATTTACGTTGGTATTTAGCGTTTGTTCCAGTTACACGACGTGGTAAAATTTTACCGCGCTCAGAAACAAACTTTTTAAGAAGATCTACATCTTTGTAGTCGATGTGCGTGATACCGTTAGAAGTGAAATAACACACTTTACGGCGTTTCGCACGACCGCCTCTGCGTCCTCCTGCCATTGTCATTTCCCTCCTTTCTTTTTCATTTTAGGCGATAATCACATTAGAATGGAAGATCATCATCCGAGATGTCAATCGGTTTGCCGTCGTTGGCAAATGGGTCATCATTAAAGCTGTTCCCCTGATTGCGTCTCTGGTTGTTTTGATTTCCCCCAAATGGATTATCATTTTGGCCTCCGCCAAAGTACTGGCCTCCGCCGCTGTTTCCTTCGTTGTATCCACCTGAACCAGAACCGCCGCCGTTTTTCGGCTCAAGAAATTGAACACTTTCAGCTTGGACCTCTGTCACGAAGACACGCTGTCCTTGCTGGTTTTCATAGTTTCTTGTTTGTAAACGGCCATCTACGCCTGCAAGGCTTCCTTTTTTCAAGAAGTTTGCAACGTTTTCGGCTTGTCTTCTCCAAGTGACACAATTAATGAAATCGGCCTCACGTTCTCCGGACTGGTTCGTAAATGTACGATTCACAGCAAGAGTAAACGTAGCAACAGCCGCACCGTTTGGCGTATAACGAAGCTCTGGGTCTTTTGTCAGTCTTCCGACTAATACAACTCGGTTAAGCATAAGAAAGACCACCTTTTACCATTATATATTTCAAAATTGCTTATTCTTCTTCTTTAACAACAATGTGGCGAATGATATCGTCACTGATCTTAGCTAGACGGTCAAATTCTTGAACTGCCGCAGCGTCAGATTGAACGTTTACGATTTGGTAGAAACCGTCGCGGAAATCGTTGATTTCGTAAGCAAGACGACGTTTACCCCAATCCTTTGTTCCAGTGATCTCCGCACCGTTAGAAGTCAGAACGTTGTTGAAACGCTCGATAACTGCTTTTTTAGACTCTTCGTCAATGTTTGGGCGGATAATGTACATAACTTCGTACTTTCTCATCTGTTTGCACCTCCTTTTGGACTAAGCGGCCCATAATGGGCAAGGAGCAATAATTCTATTACTCACAATTTTATATTATACCAAAGCTCTTGTCCCTTTACAACTGCATCCTATACATTAAATCGGAAATGAATAACATCTCCGTCTTGGACCACATATTCTTTCCCTTCAAGGCGGACTTTTCCTGCCTCTTTAGCTCCTGCCATACCGCCGCCCGCAAGAAGATCCTCATAAGCAACTGTCTCAGCACGAATGAAGCCCCGCTCAAAGTCACTATGAATAATTCCTGCACACTCAGGGGCTTTCATGCCTTTTTTGAATGTCCAAGCTCTGACTTCCTGTTCTCCGGCTGTGAAATATGTTGCGAGGCCGAGAAGAGAGTAAGACGCTTTGATCAGCTGATCAAGACCTGATTCTTGAATGCCCAGCTCTTCCAAGAACATTTGCTTTTCTTCGCCTTCAAGCTCAGCGATTTCAGATTCGATTTTTGCACACACAACGATAACTTCTGCGTTTTCGCCGGCAGCGTACTCGCGAATCTTCGCTACATTTTCATTGCCAGATGGATCAGCAACTTCATCTTCACTTACGTTGGCCACGTACAAAATAGGCTTCGAAGTCAGTAAATGGAGCTGCTTCACAAGCTTTTGCTGCTCTTCAGTGAATTCTACAGATCGAGCAGGCTTTTCACTCTCAAACGCTTCTTTCAGTTTAGATAAAATCTCAAACTCAAATACAGCGTCTTTATCTTTTTGCTTCGCAAGCTTGCTGACGCGTGTAATCCGCTTTTCAACTGTTTCCATATCAGCGAGGATCAGCTCAAGGTTGATCGTTTCAATGTCATCAATCGGATCAACCTTTCCGGAAACGTGTGTAATGTTGTCATCGGAAAAAGCACGGACAACGTGGCAAATCGCGTCAACTTGGCGAATATGAGATAGGAACTTGTTGCCGAGTCCTTCTCCTTTAGATGCGCCCTTTACAATCCCTGCAATATCAGTGAATTCAAAAGCAGTCGGCACAGTCTTCTTCGGGTTGACCAGCTCAGTCAGCTTTTGCAGACGATCATCCGGCACCTCTACAATTCCCACGTTCGGATCAATTGTACAGAACGGGTAGTTGGCTGATTCGGCACCGGCCTGTGTAATTGCGTTAAATAGTGTTGATTTTCCGACGTTCGGCAAACCAACAATTCCAGCTGTTAAAGCCATTCTTTCATCTCCTCTATATAAAACCGTCATTGTATGAACGTATTTTGAACCTAGAGCAATTATAAGGAGGTTCACTGGAAAAGACAAGCTGACAAAAAAGCATTTTCAGCTTGCCAATCCCTTTGATTATGCTTTTTTCAAGCCTACTAAACAGTCAAAAAGCGTACTTCCCATTCCATTATCAGAATTTGTATCATTTGTCAGTGCATTGACTGACCCTCCAAAAGCCGCCCACATGCCTTCATCTATATTAATCGTCTTCGCATGAGCCTGCTTCATCACTTTCACCTTGCCCTTCATGCTTCCGCGGTCATTAAAGATGACAACTTCGTCTCCATCCTGAAGATCCTGCCCAGCCGCTATATCTGGAGAAATATCGACCTGAACGTGCTGAAGCTTTTCAATAAACGGCACATGCTGTGAATGATTGGAACGCTGCGGATGAATGGATAAGAGCGTATAAGGGTACTTTCCAGCTAACTCCTCATTATGGAAAACAGATTCTTCGGGCACATTTAATTGAAGCGAGCCGCTAAATCCTTTTTGCTCAGCTAGCGACGAAGTAAATTCAAATTTTCCACTCGGCGTCAAAAACTGATAATCATCCCACGGCACCTGTTTTACTGGAAGAGGGAGGTGGCCTTTTTCTTTTAAACGCTCAAGTGTCACATCCTCTGCTTCCAATGAAGAAAGCCCCATCTCTAAAAATTCTTGAGTGCTGTATTCAAACAGCTCGCCAAACCCAAGACGTTTTGCAAGCTCTGACCAGATCCAGCTGTCCGATTTCGCTTCACCCTGCGGCTCCACAAGCTTCTTCCCGTACTGAACATAATGATGATACATACTGGAATAGTAGATATCTTCTTCTTCAAAAACAGTGGCAGTCGGCAAAACATAATCACACAGCTCTGCGGTATCCGTCATAATGGAATCAATCGCGACCGTCATTGGAACCTTTTCAAATGCTTGTCTCACCTTATTTGTATTCGGCACCTGAGTCAGCGGATTTCCGCACGTCACAATAATCATCTCAATCGCAGGATCAGCAGCGGTCAACACTTCTTCAGCCTGTGTCATCATTGAAAAAGAACGGGATGTTGTTTTTAATTCCGGCAGCGTCAGCTTTGTTTTTGCAAAGCTCTCACCAATCTGGACATTTCCGAAATTCGCGCCGCCGCCCTTAATTCCGACATTTCCGCTTGCCGCCACAAGTGCATCAATCCAACGAATCGTTCCCCCGCCGTTTTTATATCGCTGCATGCCAAGCCCCATAAAAGTAGACACCGGACCATCAGCATACAAACCTGCCAAATACTCCAGCTCCTCCATAGAAGTTTCTGTTTTCACAATAAACTCTTCCAGAGAAACGGTCTTCAAAAGCTCTTTCACATCATCAAAACCGACAGAATGCTCAGAAATAAACGTTTCATCCGTTCTTCCCATCTCAATCAGAACCTTCAAAACGGCTGCCGCAAGCCAGCCGTCCATTCCAGGCTTTACAGAGATATAGCGGTCGGCAAGCTTAGCAGTCGGGTTGAAGATCGGATCAATCACCGTAATCGTGGCGCCCTTCTTTTTCACCTGCTGCAAGTGATGGTATAAGTGCATATTTGTTCTTGATACATTTCTTCCCCACACAACAACATGCTTGCTGTTGTAAATATCAAGCGGTCCGTGACCGTACGAACGGCCAAAATCCCAGCTTTGCGCCTCGATACCGGAGCCCCAGCATATGCTTCCGACGATTTCGGTCACGCCGCCATATCCATTAAAAAAACGCTGATCAAGCGCTTTTAACAGACCGTTATTCGCATAATCATGGCTGTGCAAAACAGCAGTCGTCTCCGACGTTTCCTTGATTTCCCGAAGTTTATCGGCAATTTCATCAAGTGCCTGCTCCCAAGAAATCCGCACAAACTCGCCATTTTGTTTTTTCATTGGATAGCGAAGCCGATCAGGCGAATTTGTTTTTGTCTCAAGCATTCTGCCGCGGCCGCAGATTTTACCTTCCGTAATCGGATGGTTTGGATCTCCGTCCACTTTTGTTACCTTTCCATCATCAACAGTCACCAAAAAGCCGCAGCTGTCCCAACAATTCAGCGGACATGCCGACTGATGCACTTTGCTCATCGCCGTCTTCTCCTTACCTTCTATATGAAAAAGCATGAGTGTCGGCCTATTTATGAAGTAGGCTCCTCATGCTTGACTAGTACTTTTTTTAGTTTTCTTTCAAATTCTCTTCTCGGAATCATAACACTGTGAGAGCATCCCTCACACTTAATTCGAATATCCATTCCCATGCGTATAATTTTCCAGCTGTTCGCTCCGCATGGATGCGGTTTTTTCATTTCTACGATATCATTCAGGCCAAAGTCTTTATCCGCCAAGACCCTTCACCTCTTTTCCTAAACTGCTGTATCTATTGTACAAAAAAACTGATCATAAGAGCAATCAAGATACCCGAAAAGAAATACATCCTCTTATTTCCATTTACTCAAAATAGGATATAAGAGCAGACAAACTAACAAATACAAATTGAGCATCCCATATATCGGATACAAGAACGCGATCAAATCAGAAAATCCGAAAGAAGTAAAAGGTACCATTAACACTAACAAAATCAACACAATCATCCATCTCGGCATATGAATAAACGCCATCAGCCGGCTGGACAAACCCAGCAAACCAGCTACCGTCGTCGTGTAAATCGCCAGGCACAGCACCGCCGTCATACATAAAAAAAGGAAATAAGGCGCACCCTCCAGAACGGCAAACAGCGGTATTTCAAACTGAGAAAGGGAGCCCGCCAGCTCCACCAACGTTTCATTATAAACAAATGAGATCACGCCAAAAATAAGACCGCTTGCCACACTTGCGATTTTTGCTTCTCCGAGCCCTTTCATCTCTTTCCCAACAGAGGATAAAATCGCAACAACTGAAAGGATGTTTAAAGAGGTAAACGTAATGCTCGCAGGCCAGTTATACTGCTGGGACAAATCAATCGTCCACGTATGGTGATGTGTGCTCTGAAAGGAGATCAGCGCATATAAAAGCCCCGCTACTAACACAGGAATCAAAATACTATTTATAGATAATATTCCTTTCACATCCCACAAAAACAAGCACACTGTCACGATGCAAATCAGCGTGATTCCCCACCAGAAAGGAAGCTTGTACATTTGCAGGGTCACACCGCCTCCGGCAATCATCACCATAGTCGTCGAAAACAAATAAAAAATGATGAGGACATCATAAATTTTCGCCAGCCATGGCCCCATTAAATGCTCCAGAACCGGCAGAAAATGAGTGGATTGAACCTTAAAACTGATTTTCATCACAATATAAGACGAGAAAATGAACATAATTGTAAACAGCACAATAGCAAGTCCGCTTTCCGCCCCAAAAAACTGCCATATCTCCTGACCGCTCGCATATCCGGCCCCGATCAGGCTCCCTAATATGAGCAGCATCCACTTCATTCCGGCTCTCCACAACACTATCACCTCATAGACAAAGTTCAGCTTGTTCCCGTTATTGTTACTATATAAATAAAGGAAAGCAAACATGCCATATTTTCATAGACATTTGAACACAAGCTGAAATTATCATACGAAATACACATAAAAAAGACTGCTAATACGGCAGTCTAAAAAGAGATATTTATTTGTTTGTCCGCGGAATGAAGAAGTGAACTTCACTCTTCACTTTTTTCTAACCATTCCTACCTATTCAAGTGTTTCATAAGCAGACCATTGCTTGATCATGATCGAGGCAATGGGGGACAATACTTGTAATCGCCCACTAACCATTCATATCATGCCCTCTACTTTTTTAAAATCTCTGGTGCCATACACAAAGCATAAAAAATCATACTGCTGGATATACTGTAAACAACCTTACATAACTACACACACCATAGCAATTCTGTTACCTACTATAACAAGGAAGTGAAACCCATGAATCGAAAAGGCGGGCTTTTTTCTTCTCAGGAACGAGTAAAGCAATATGTTTCACATACAGATGCTGCAGCGGCAAAACAAATCCAAACCATCCTTTCTTCATCCTTACGTAAAGCTGCTGGCAAACCAATTGTCGTGGTTTGTATCGGAACAGACCGTTCAACCGGTGACTCATTAGGCCCGCTCGTAGGAATGAAACTCAAACAGATGCAGCTCACCAGATTCCATGTCTACGGAACCTTATCTGACCCCGTCCATGCTGTGAACATGAAGGATAAAATCAATGACATTCATAAATTACATAAAAACCCATTTGTTATAGCAGTCGATGCATGCTTAGGCCGCGTTAAGAGTGTGGGTTCATTTCAAATCGGGGACGGGCCATTAAAGCCCGGAGCCGGTGTACAAAAAGACCTTCCTGAAGTGGGAGATCTTCATATTAACGGAATCGTGAATGTGAGCGGTTTTATGGAATATTTTGTATTGCAAAATACTAGACTCAACTTGGTCATGAATATGGCAAATGTTCTAGCGGAAGGTTTGAGTTTAACAGATCGGACAGAGTGGAGGCAAGAACGCCTTAACCCGTTGCAAAGGCTCACTGGGCGCATATAAAATAAAAACCATCTTCGTTTGAAAGATGGTTTTTTCATTTATGATTCTCGTTCAGACAAAAGCTCTAAAATCCGGTCAAGGTCTTCATTAGAGAAAAATTCAATTTCGATTTTGCCTTTTTTCTTCTGTCTTTTAATATTAACTGTTGTTCCAAAATAATTTTGGAGATAGGATTCCCGTTCTTTTAGAACCGCATCTTTCACAGGTTCTTTTTTCTTTGTTTCACGTGGAACATTCTGATTCAACTGCTGAATCAGCTGCTCAAGTTGGCGAACATTGAGCTGCTCCGCAATCACTTTTTGTACCAGCGGTTCAAGCTTATTTTTGTTTTTTAAGCCAAGAAGCGTGCGTCCATGTCCCATAGAAAGCGTGCCTTCGGCAATAAGCTGTTGAATATTTTCTGGCAGTGTCAGCAGTCTTAAATGATTCGCAATATGCGGTCTGCTTTTCCCAAGACGTTTGGCAAGCTGCTCTTGTGTGAGATCTAAGTGTTTCAAAAGGGAGTCATATGCCTGAGCCTCTTCAAGCGGAGATAAATCTTCACGCTGAAGGTTTTCTAATAAAGCAATTTCCCTCATTAACGCCTCTGATAATTCACGGACAATGGCCGGAACTGTATCTAAACCTGCCAGCTTTGCCGCTCGAAAACGCCGTTCACCCGCAACAATATCATAGCCTTTTAAAGATTTTCTGACGATAAGCGGCTGAAGAATGCCATGCTGCAGCACAGATTCTTTTAGTTCAGCTAATGCCTCGTCATCAAAGTGTTTTCTTGGCTGATAAGGATTAGGGCGTAAATCGGCAATTTTAATTTCTTCAACTGTCTCTTCAGACAAATCTACCTGATTAAATAACGCATTAATCCCTTTTCCAAGGCCTTTAGCCATTCGCAGCCACTTCCTTTGCTAAATCTAAATATACTTCCGCACCTCTTGACCGCGGATCGTATAAAATGATGGGTTTTCCGTGACTCGGTGCCTCACTCAGACGGACATTACGCGGAATAACTGTCTTATATACTTTATCCCTAAAATACTTTTTAACCTCTTCAATCACTTGAATGCCAAGGTTTGTCCGGGCATCAAGCATTGTCAGCAATACACCTTCAATCATTAAATCAGT
The DNA here is from genome assembly GCF_000009045.1 of Bacillus subtilis subsp. subtilis str. 168. Classification (GTDB taxonomy): domain Bacteria; phylum Bacillota; class Bacilli; order Bacillales; family Bacillaceae; genus Bacillus; species Bacillus subtilis. The sequence goes on from NC_000964.3 coordinate 4,206,640, forward strand.
ATTCAAATGCTTTTGCACAAGACGTACTGTATTTAATAACTGGCTGAGACCCTCCAAGGCATAATATTCGCACTGTACAGGAATCACAACGGAATCCGAGGCAGTAAGGGCATTAATCGTCAGCAAGCCCAATGACGGCGGACAATCAATGATAATATAATCATAATTTTGCTTTACTGCTTCAAGCGCTCTCTTCAATCTCACTTCTCTTGATATTGTAGGAACCAGCTCGATCTCAGCCCCTGCAAGCTGAATCGTCGCAGGAATCACATCCAAGTTCTCTACTGTCGTTGCTTTAATAATATCTATTACATCTGCATCATCTACTAAAATATCGTACACACACTGCTCTACATCGGCTTTTTCAATCCCTAATCCGCTTGTCGCATTTCCCTGCGGATCAATATCTACCAGCAGAACCCTTTTCCCTATGTAAGCCAAACATGCCCCAAGGTTGACAGACGTCGTTGTTTTGCCGACCCCGCCTTTTTGGTTCGTAATTGCTATGATTTTTCCCACGATGTCACCTACTTTCACATGAACATGTACTATCTTGCTTCTATTCTATCAAAAAAAGATTAAAGCGTTTCATTTTTTTCATCATTTTGTTCCGAATCAGAAGGGAAATAATTGAAAATTCAAGCACGCTTTATGCTTTCTCTTATAAATTCTGCAATTTCTATGTTTTTTTGACTTAAAAAAGGAATTTCTTAAAGAAAAAAAGAAGAAGTCACAGTACAGAACGTGGAAACAGGATGGTGAGAAAATGGTTTATCAAACGAAGAGAGATGTACCCGTTACGCTGATGATTGTGTTTCTCATATTACTGATACAAGCAGATGCCATTGTTCCTTTTGTGCTGGGAAATATGAGAGTTTCCGGCTGGATCATTTTTATTCTGCTGACTCTTTTAAATGGACTCATCATTTGGAGCTTTATTGACCTAAAATATGTATTGAAGGAACACCATCTGATCATTAAAGCCGGATTGATCAAACATCAAATTCCTTATGAAAACATCGATAAAGTCGTTCAAAAAAAGAAACTATGGTCCGGTTTTCGTCTGATCGGCTCTCGCCATGCCATCACAATATATTATCAGGGGGGATGGGGACATGCAGTAATTTCACCGCAAAAATCTGAAGAATTTATCCACAAGCTCAAAGAAAAGAATTCTAATATAATAATATTCACTAAAAGTAAGTGATTACCTTTTGTTAAAAATATAAAAAGCTCTCCTGCTTTTCAGGAGAGCTTCTATTTTGGTATGCGAATCGTTAATTGAATATATTCTTCAAATTCTTCTTCTTCCGTATTCAATTTTACACCGCTGTCTTCCACCATTGATAGTGACTGGCGAATCGTGTTCATCGCAATTCTTGTATCTCTGCTGAATGCTTTGCGTCTCGGCTTTGGCTTTCTCTGGCCTTGCTCCAGCATTTTCACCACGCGGTCTTCTGTCTGCTTTACATTTAAACTTTTCTCAATAATCTCTGTGAGCAGTGTGACTTGGAGCTCAGGCTGTTTCAGCGGAATCAGTGCTCTGGCATGGCGCTCGGTGATTTTCTTCTCCATAATCGCCTCTTGGACCGGCTGAGGCAGCTTTAATAACCGAAGCTTATTCGCGATTGTAGACTGCCCTTTTCCTAAGCGCTGTGCGAGTGCCTCCTGTGTTAAATCATGCAGCTCAAGCAGCCTAGCATAAGCATGCGCTTCCTCAATAGAAGACAGTTCTTCCCGCTGCAAGTTTTCGATTAACGCCACAGAAGCGGTTTCCGTGTCGGAAAAATCCTTAATAATTGCCGGAATCTTTTCCCACTCAAGCGATTGCACCGCTCTCCAGCGTCTTTCACCTGCAATGAGTTCGTATTGGCCTTCTTCTTCTGTATGCCTAACAACAATCGGCTGAATAATGCCGTGTGTATGAATGGTCATTGCTAACTCTTTGATTTTTTCATCTGAGAAAATGGTGCGTGGCTGAAAACGGTTGGGAACGATAGCATTTACCGGTATTTCCAGAATCTCTTCTTTGTTTGTATCATGTTCAGCAATCTCCGGCTCCTGTTCCTTCTCACCAAGCCCGAAGAAACGAGAGAATGAATGCTTCATGTACCTACACCACCTTTAAAAACTGCCATTTTTATAATTCTATTTTCTCATGGTTTTTCCTGCTGTACATCCATCAATTTTGATGAAAATATGATGGTATTGTCATATCAGGCTGTCTAAATTACCCTTCAATTGGCGATTTATTAGGAGTTCCCGGTTTTCTTGGATACTTCTTAGGTGTATTTTTTATTTTGCGTATCACCATAATATTACGATCGCTTTCTTCAATAGGCAGCTTAAAAGAATGGATATTCTCAAGTTCTCCTCCAAGCGTCGTGATTGCTTTTTTGCCTGCATTCAGTTCTTCTTCAGCTGATGCGGCTTTTAAAGCAACAAATAAACCGTTTTTCTTCACCAGAGGCAAGCAAAGCTCACTCAAAACAGATAATCTCGCAACTGCGCGCGCCGTCACAATATCATAGCTTTCACGCACGTCTTTCCGTTGCCCGAACGTTTCAGCTCTGTCATGGCAGAATGTTGTATTCTCCAATTGCAAAGCTTCAGACAACTTTTCTAAAAACGTAATCCGTTTGTTTAGTGAATCCACGATTGTGACATGGAGGTGCGGAAAGCATATTTTTATCGGCAGACTTGGAAAACCCGCTCCCGCTCCAACATCACAAATCGTGTTCACCTGATTGAAGTCGACATAAAAAGCAGCTGTAATGGAATCATAAAAATGCTTTAAATACACTTCTTTTTTCTCTGTTATTGAAGTCAGATTGATTTTTTCGTTCCATTCAACCAGCATGTCGTAATACAGCTCAAATTGCTCCAGCTGACGGGGAGAAAGGGAGATCCCTTTTTCCGCCAAACCAGAAGTGAATTCTTCAATATTCATGCCGTCATCCTTTCTACTCGGCTATCTTCGCAATGCGTCCCTGCTCTAAATACACCAATAGAATTGAAATGTCCGCCGGGTTTACACCGGAAATGCGGGAAGCCTGGGCAACAGACAAAGGCCGTACATTTTTCAGTTTTTGACGCGCCTCGGTCGCAATCCCCTTAATTGCGTCATAATCAATTCGGTCTGGAATTTTTTTATTTTCCATCTTCTTCAGTTTTTCCACTTGCTGAAGAGATTTTTCAATATATCCTTCATATTTCACTTGGATTTCTACTTGTTCTGCCACGTCTTGAGGAACCGGCACTTCTGGCGGCGCCAGTTTTGTGACTGTTTCATAGTTCATTTCAGGACGTTTCATCAAGTCTGTGCCGCGAACTCCATCTTTCAATTCGCTTCCGCCAAGAGAACGGATATATTCTTGATTTTCCGGAGACGGCTTGATAATTACAGAATGAAGACGTTTTTTCTCCGCCTCGATCGCCGCTTTTTTCTTCTCAAAAGCCGCATAGCGCTCATCAGAAATCAATCCAATGCGATGTCCGATTTCTGTCAGACGCAAATCAGCATTGTCATGGCGAAGCAGCAATCTGTATTCCGCACGTGATGTCAAAAGACGATATGGCTCATTGGTACCTTTTGTCACAAGGTCATCAATCAGAACACCAATATAGGCGTCAGAACGGCTTAGAATTACTTCTTCTTTTCCAAGCGCTTTTCGTCCTGCATTGATTCCCGCCATAATCCCTTGTCCCGCAGCTTCTTCATAACCGGATGTTCCGTTAATTTGGCCTGCAGTATAAAGGTTTGTGATTTTTTTGGTTTCAAGTGTCGGCCATAGCTGTGTCGGTACGATTGCATCATACTCGATCGCATAGCCGGCTCTCATCATTTGCACGTTTTCAAGTCCAGGAATCGTTGCAAGCATTCTTTGCTGTACGTCTTCTGGAAGACTTGTAGATAAACCTTGGACATAGACTTCCTGTGTATTTCTGCCTTCCGGCTCAAGGAAGATTTGGTGACGCGGTTTATCATTAAAACGGACAACTTTGTCTTCAATGGATGGGCAGTATCTTGGGCCCGTACCTTTGATCATACCGGAATACATCGGTGAACGGTGCAGGTTGCTGTCAATAATCTCATGTGTCTCAGGGCTTGTATATGTCAGCCAGCAAGGGAGCTGATCTGTGATATATTCCACTGTTTCATATGAGAAAGCGCGAGGCACATCGTCACCAGGCTGAATTTCCGTTTTGCTGTAATCAATCGTGTCGCTTTTAACGCGAGGCGGCGTACCTGTTTTAAAACGAACAAGGTCAAAACCGAGTTCCTCCAAATGCTCAGAAAGCTTAATAGAAGGCTGCTGGTTATTCGGGCCGCTTGAGTAAGACAGATCGCCAAGAATGATACGTCCTCTTAAATATGTCCCTGTCGTCATGACAACTGCTTTCGCACGATAATGTGCGCCTGTTTGTGTAATAACGCCTCGGCATTCGCCGTCTTCAACGATCAGCCGCTCCACAATTCCTTGCAGCAATGTTAAGTTTGGTTCTTTTTCAAGCGTATTTTTCATTTCGTGCTGATATTGGAATTTGTCTGCTTGCGCACGCAATGCACGAACCGCAGGACCTTTTCCTGTATTCAGCATTCTCATTTGAATATGTGTTTTATCGATGTTTCTTCCCATTTCTCCGCCGAGCGCGTCAATTTCGCGGACGACAATCCCTTTTGCGGGGCCGCCGACAGACGGATTACATGGCATAAATGCAACCATATCTAGGTTGATGGTCAAGACAAGCGTTTTGGCGCCTTGGCGTGCAGATGCGAGGGCAGCCTCAACACCGGCATGCCCGGCGCCAATCACAATCACATCGTATTGGCCTGCTTCATACCCCATGATTCTAGTTCCTCCTTTAATTATTTTCCTAAACAGAATTGAGAAAAGAGCTGATCAATTAAGCTTTCGTGGACAGAATCTCCAATGATTTCCCCTAAAAGCTCCCAGCATCTTGTAAGGTCAATTTGCACCATGTCGATCGGGACATCCTGTTCGATGCCGCTAAGCGCATCTTCAATGGCGCGTTTTGCTTGCTGTAAAATAGTGATGTGACGTGTGTTGCTGACATAAGTCAGATCACCGCTTTCAATGGCACCCGTGTAGAACAGTGATTGAATCGCTTCTTCCAGATCATTGATGCCTTCCTCTTTTAAAAGAGATGTCGTAACAACTGGACGTCCATTGGCAAGCTCACGGACACGTTCAGTGTCAATCTTCGGCTCAAGGTCAGTCTTATTCAAAATCACGATAACATCCATGCCCTCAACGGCTTCAAAAAGCTTCACGTCTTCTTCAGAAAGCTCTTCACTATAATTAAGCACAAGTAAAATCAGGTCCGCTTCCTTTAGGACCTGGCGAGAACGTTCAACACCGATTCGCTCAACAATATCCTCTGTTTCACGAATACCTGCTGTATCAACCAGACGAAGCGGAACGCCCCTTACATTCACGTATTCCTCAATCACATCCCGTGTCGTTCCGGGAATATCGGTTACAATGGCTTTTGCCTCATGAACGAGGCTGTTCAGAAGAGATGATTTTCCTACGTTTGGCCGGCCGATAATGACGGTAGAAAGACCTTCACGCAAGATTTTTCCTTGCTCAGAAGTCCTCAGCAGCGTCTCAATTTCCTTTTTCACGGCGGTTGCCTTTTCGACTAAAATCTGATGCGTCATTTCCTCTACATCATCATACTCCGGATAATCAATATTCACCTCAACATGGGCCAGTGTTTCTAAAATCTCACTGCGCAAACGGCGCACCAAAGCAGAAAGACGCCCTTCCATTTGATTCATAGCAACGTTCATTGCCCGGTCCGTTTTCGCTCTGATTAAGTCCATAACCGCTTCCGCCTGTGAAAGATCGATTCGGCCGTTTAAAAACGCACGTTTCGTAAATTCACCAGGCTCTGCCAGTCTCGCTCCCTCTCTCAATGCAAGCTGAAGCACTTGGTTCACAGTCACAATTCCCCCGTGACAGTTAATCTCGATGACATCTTCTCGTGTAAAAGTTCTCGGCGCTTTTAACACTGATACCATTACTTCCTCAACGACACGATCCGAAGGTCTGTCTACGATATGACCATAATGAATCGTATGTGATTCGACCGAGCTGAGTGTTTTCCCCTTCGGTCCCTTATAAATTTTATCTGCGATTTGAATGGCTTCTGGTCCGCTCAACCGTACAATCGCAATCGCGCCTTCTCCCATCGGTGTGGAAATTGCCGCAATTGTATCCATGTTGTTCACCTCTCTTTACTTATACTTCATCTATATAAAAAAATTTTTATTATGCCAAAACTAAAAGATAACATAGTTTGGTTCGAAGTGGAAGATTTGTTATCCACAGAAATAGAAATTCGTCCCTTATTACTTTAACTTATCCACATGTGAATAACAATTAATTTTATTTCCTGAACTTCCTTTTTATCAACAGGATACACCTAAAAAGAAAAAACTTAAACGGCAAAACCTTGATATTACTAGGAAAAGTAGATTTTTCGGATACAAAAAAACCGAAATCCAATTTTTATCGGACTTCGGTTTTATGCTATCTTTTATGGGAAATAACGAGATGACGATTTTCGCCTTCACCCATTGAATATGTTTTGATCTGGTGGTTTGCATATCCAGAAAGAGTATCGTGAATAATTTTTCTTTCGCTGGACGGCATGGGCTCAAGCTGGATGGATTTTTTCGTTTTCAAAACCTGGTCAGCAAGCTTGATGGCCAGCTGGCTCAGTGTTTCTTTTCTTTTCAAACGATAGTTTTCTGCATCCACCGTCACATTTTTATATTGGCCTGGATAACGGTTAAGGGCAAGCTGTGTCAAAGTTTCAAGGGCGTTTAAAGTTTGTCCTCTTTTCCCAATCAACAATGCTGCCTTTTCACCTGTTATATGATATCTCACTGTCTTTTTGCTTTCTTGAACAGTCACATCAGACTTCCCGGCAATGGCTTCGGCAATCGTTTGAAGATATAACTTCGCTTGCTGAATCGGATCAATCTTTTCAACCAGCTTTACGATCGCAGGCTTTTTACCGAAAATACCGAGAAACCCTTTGTTTCCCTCTTCAATAACAGTAATTTCTACCTTATCCTTCGTTAATCCCAACTCTTGCAATCCGGACTGTACTGCTTCATCGACATTTCGCCCTGCAGCAGTCACATTCCTCACTTTTTCTTTCCTCCGGCTTTTTGCGGCTCAGGATTTTTTTTAATATCAGGTCCTTTAATGAGGAAAGTTTGCGCAATCATAAACAAGTTACCAACTACCCAATAAAGAGAAAGAGCCGCCGGGAAGTTGATCGCAAATACGATAATCATAATTGGCATAATCCAAAGCATCATCGCCATTTGCGGATTTTGCTGCGCATTGCCAGCCATCATCAGTTTTTGCTGAACAAATGTAGCGACACCGGCAACGATAGGAAGAATATAGTAAGGATCTTTTTCTCCTAAGTCAAACCATAAGAAGCTATGCTCTGAAATCGCCTGGGTTCTCATGATCGCATGATAGAATCCAATTAAAATCGGCATCTGGATCAAAATCGGGAAACATCCCGCCAATGGATTGACACCATGCTTTTGGAATAAAGCCATTGTTTCCTGTTGAAGCTTTTGCTGCGTTTTTTGATCCTTTGAGCTGTATTTTTCTTTAAGCTTTTGCATTTCCGGCTGTAAAGCCTGCATCGCTTTCGAACTTCTCAGCTGCTTAATCATCAGCGGTAAAATTAATAAACGAATTAAAATGGTAACTAGAATAATTGAAAGCCCGTAGTTATCTCCCGTCAATTTCGCTACATACGTAATGAGCTCAGACAATGGATATACTACGTACTTGTCCCAGAAATGCGGACTATCTGCAGTGATCGGCTCTTTCACACTCGAGCATCCAGCCAAAAGCATGAATACGCCAACCATACTTAATAGCAACCCTATTCTCCTTTTCAACAACATTTCCTCCTATAATTAATCTTTACACTCTTTTATTGCAAAGCATACTTGTATGTATTTTAGCATCTTTCAGTTTTAAATGGTGTCTTTTTCTGATCAACCAGAAAGGAAGCGCTTTTAAAAGTTGTAAGAAAGCAGTGGTGATGCCTACTTTGACGAAGATTTCTTATATAATGAAGACTTTCTGAATAGATGCTGCAGACTTTTTTTCGTTTCCTCATATGTCAGCTGGCTCGCCGGTTTTCTGGCAATAATGATGTAATCCTTTTCCTTCAGTCTCTCTTTCTCTTCAAGAAAGGCCTGCCGAATCAAACGTTTGATCCGATTTCGCATCACAGCATTGCCAATTTTTTTGCTGACGGAAAGCCCGACACGCAGTTCATCATTTTCAGGCTGATCAAGCGTATATAAGACAAACTGGCGGTTTGCAACTGATGTCCCATGTTTAAACACTTTTTGAAAATCTTCATTTTTCTTTAAACGATTTCGCTTCTTCAAATGACTCACTCCGATACTGGCTGGCAGAAACTTTTAAAATTTATTATGAACATGAGATGCATCTGAACCAGGAAGCATGCCCCGGTTCATTACGCATCACATCTATCTTTTCCCATAACGTGAAAAAAGACCACTGACATTATTCAGTGGCCTAAGCTGATAATACTTTTCTGCCTTTGCGGCGACGGCGTGCTAAAACTAGACGACCGTTTTTTGAACTCATACGGCTTCTGAAGCCATGAACTTTGCTGCGTTTACGGTTATTCGGTTGGAATGTTCTTTTCATTTATGACACCTCCCTCGAGGAATAGCTGTTAAAGACAGTCTTACTTATTATATTTGCGTTACCTATTCATTGTCAACTTCACTAGTGCTTTTATTTCTTGCAACCATAATAGGATACCATACCTTTTCAACTTTCGAAACCTTATTTTTTAGATTCCTTAATTTTACGGAAAAAAGACAAATTCAAACAATTTGCCCCTAAAATCACGCATGTGGAT